>CAWWAV010000084.1:0-5333 GCA_963934935.1 uncultured Anaerolineales bacterium | reverse complement strand
TGTATTCCAGCTTTGTGGGTAAATGCCGTTAATCCCGTTATGTAATGATTAAATGGTATTTCAATTTCCACTTTATCCGCAACTATCTGATTTAGTTTGTGAAGTTGATGTAGGTTGTATTTATTACGTATATGGTCAGGGTCAATTGCGTATAGGCGTGCTATTAGACCTTCTAATGAAGTAATTCCATTACGTTCTCCAATGCCTAAAACTGTTGTATCAATATGAGTAGCTCCCGCCATCAATGCAGAATGACTGTTTGCAACGGCACAGCCTGTGTCATTGTGTCCATGAAACTCTATATCGGCGTCGGTGATATTTCTAAGAGTGCTCACGAGATTGTATACCGAGTGGGGTGTGGCTACTCCTACTGTATCAGCTATACCGAATCTATTGACCACTTCTAATCGGTCTACTGCTTGATAAACATTTATTAGATCATCTTCTGTGCTGCGGAATGAATCTTCTGTGGAAAACCGGAGTTCGATAGACGGATTTTGCTCCCTTATATAGGTTAACACGGATTGAGCTATATCTATAATCTCTTCGATTGATTTTCCGTGGCTGAAATTGCGCAGGTATGAGCTGGTACCTATTACGACATCAATACCATCCACTCCAGTATCAAGGGCAACTTTTGCATCATCCATATGGCAGCGAATATGGGTCAATACTTTCGAAGTAATGTCTAGGTTAGATATAAGTCTACAATCCGTGAGTGATGTTGGGGATGCGCAGGGAGATGTAAGTTCAATATATTCAACCCCGAAATCTGCTAGAGCGTAGGCTATTTCTACCTTATCATCAGTACTGAAGTCCGCGCCGACAAATTGTTCACCCTCTCTTAGTGTGCTTTCAATTATGGCAAAATCGTTTAGCGACATTGAGTTTTGTCCTTTGATACTTCTCATTCAGTTGGATTTACTTATATTTGACAATACTTCTATTACTGTATCAATAACCCGATCTACATGGTGTTGTTCAATAATCAATGGAGGTAGCAATCGTAAGACAGTATTTCCAGCTGGTAGTGCCAGAATGCCTCTCTGTTGTAGTTCTTTCAGTACAGGAGTAACTTTATGTTTTAGTTCTATTCCAATCATTAATCCTAGACCACGTATCTCTCTCACATTAGATAAATTAGATTGCCCAACTATCTTCATGATCCGTGCACCATGTTCAGCAGCTCGCTGAGGCAGATTTTCACTTTCTAACACTTTTAATACAGCTAGTGACGCTGCGCATGCCAGAGGATTTCCCCCGAATGTGGACCCATGTGTTCCTGCGTGCAAGTTTTGCACTCGCGATCCTAACAAGGTAGCACCCATTGGTATACCGCCTCCAAGAGATTTTGCCAGGCAAAGCATGTCAGGCTCTATGTTGTAGTGATTACAGGCAAGCATTTTTCCTGTACGTCCAAGCCCTGTTTGCACTTCATCTACTATGAATAGGGCGCCTTTTTCGTTGCAAAGAGCTTGCGCCTCTTGCAGG
Source organism: uncultured Anaerolineales bacterium (assembly GCA_963934935.1). GTDB lineage: Bacteria > Chloroflexota > Anaerolineae > Anaerolineales > UBA11657 > UBA11657. The sequence goes on along the minus strand of CAWWAV010000084.1, from coordinate 3,842 downwards.
AATTGAATATTAGCAGGCCTCACTCCACCTTCTCCTTGTATTATTTCCAGGATCACTGCAGCAGTATCTTGGGTAACAGTATTTCTTAGTGCATCGATATTGTTGTAGGGAATGTGTTTAATGCCTGGCAAAAGCGGCGCGAATGGTGCCCTATATTTTTTCTGTCCGGTCAATGTAAGTGCACCCATAGTACGGCCGTGAAAACTCCTCAGTGCGCTTATAATTTCCGTTCGTTTGGTACTGATACGAGCAAATTTTATAGCAGCCTCTATGGCTTCAGTGCCAGAATTGCACAGGAAGGTTTGTTTCATTGCTCCTGGTCCTAGTTTAGACAATTGCTCGAGTAATTTTGCTCGCTGATCGTTATAAAATATTTCCGGGCATGTAACTAAGATTTTTGCCTGTTTTTGTATTGCATCGACTACGGTTGGGTGGCAGTGACCTAAATTAGCTACCCCTTGACCTGCTACACAGTCGATATATTCCTGACCGTGTTGATCCCAAACCAGTGCTCCTTCACCACGCACAATAGTTATATCGCGTTTGTAGTACACACCGCTTGTATGTTGGGTTTCTAGAAACTGTGAATCAGCCATTGATCACGGTACCTTCGCCTTTCAAAGCTTTTGTAATAGGTTGTTCTATTTTACCGTTAGCAATAATCACTTGCTTTACTCCAGCATCTAAGGCTTCACGTGCAGCGATTAATTTTCTTTTCATGCGTCCACGAGCTATATTATTAATCGCATCATCTATATCATCTTTTGATATGTGCGGTATATAACTATTGGGGTCTGCTAAATTACTTAACAAACCTGATACATTACTCAGTATGACAAGTTTATCAGCTTCTACGGTGCCTGCTAAACGGGCGGCTGCACGGTCCCCATCAACGTTTAGTGGTTCTCCAGATGTTGAAATTGCTACTGGTGCTACAACAGGCATATGCCCTGTGTCTTGTAGTGCCCTAACGGCCTGTATGTTGACATTTTCAATACGGCCTGTGTAATCGTCTCGCAGAATCTTGCGTTTGCCATTTTCCACGATACGTATAGTGGATTTACGTTCTGCTAACAATAGCCTACCATCTAATCCACTAAGTCCAAACGCGTTAACTCCTAGATTCTGCAGTTGTCCTACCAATCTTCTATTTAATAAACCGGTTGCCATGAGAAAGATTTCGAGAGTACGCTTATCTGTGTACCGACTGGTGTGACCACTGGCTGACGTTACAAATCGTGGTGGGCATCCAAGATCTTCACCAAGTTCAGTAGCTAGTTCAGATCCGCCATGTACTACAATTAATTTCTCACCAGATGCTGTCTGAATTGCGATGTCAGCAACGATAGATTTAATATTAACTCCGCTAGCCCCACCGATTTTGACAACAAGCATCATGTAATTCCTAGATCGGGTGTAGACCCGTAAATTCCAGTCCGGTTGTTTCTTCAAAACCACACATAATATTTACACATTGCATTGCCGTGCCGACTGAACCTTTCATTAGATTGTCAATTGCACAAATTGACACTACTCTGCCAGTTTGAGGATCTAGATCAAAACCTACATCAGCAAAGTTGCTGCCAGAAATAATTTTTGGTTCAGGACGGCGATAATTTCCATGGCTATCTCTCACTATGCGTACAAATGGTTCATGTTTATATGTTGATCTGTAAGCTTTCCACAAATCTTTTAAGTTAGTGCTTGGATTTACAAACGCATGCACTGTAGCTAATGCTCCGCGTACCATTTCTATTGCAGTTAGACTGATGTGCAGATCCTCAACACCTAGCACTTGTTGTATCTCAGCGGTGTGTCGGTGTCCTACTGAAGCATAGCTCCGAACTGATCCACTGCGAACTGGATGGTGGCTACCTGGGTTTGCTTTAGAGCCACCTTCACTAGATCCGGTTTTGATTTCGGCTATTATGGGTCTGTCTGTAATCAGTAGATCATGTTTTATGAGAGGAAGTAGCGCCAAAATACTTGCAGTAGCATTACATCCCACACCACTTACATATTGAGTATTACTTATCTCTTTTCTATAAATTTCTGGAAGTCCATACACAAATCGTGGTAACCAATCTGGCGCTAAATGTTTATCACCATACCATTTTTCATAATTTGTTGGTGTATTTAGCCTAAAGTCAGAAGACAGATCAATGATTTTAGGTGAAATCTCGGAGTAATAATCTATCTTTTTCTGTACAATTCCATGAGGTTGTGCAAGGATAAGAATATCTGTCTCATTCAAAGAATCAGTATCTACAAACGATGGTAAATCATGTCCTCGAAGATGCGGGTGTAATCGCCACAGTGGCTGCCCAGCATTACTTCGTGATACAACTTGTCCGATTTCTAGCTCAGGATGATTGATTATCAATCGGAGCATTTCACCGGCTGTGTATCCTGAACCACCAACAATAGATATTCGTAAACTCATTTTGATACCTTCCGCACATGTTCAATGATCATACCAGGAATGTCCACACCAGTAAGTGGTACAGTGGAGTGAAACTCCATGGTGTGATTTATTTCATTAATCAAAAGACCGCGGTCTGGATCTTCTAGAAGATCTACAGCTAGTACACCACCTCCTACTGCAGTAGCTGCTCTCTGACAAAGATCATGGAGTTCATTTGTTACCTCGCAGGTTGTGGCAGTAGCACCCAATGCAGTATTAGTTATCCAATGTTCAGATTCACGGTAAATCGCTACAGGGGTTTCATCACCTATGACGAATGCTCGGATATCCCGTCCTGGTTTTTGGATAAGTTGCTGCAAATAATATATATGGTGTTGATATTTGCCTAGAACATCCCGGTGCTCAAATATTGCTTCAGCTGCGTCTCGGTCGTTGATACGACTTACTAGTCGACCCCATGATCCCACGACTGGTTTTAGTACATAAGGGTATCCAAGTCTTTCTCCAGCTTCGATAGCACCTTCGACTGTAAAGGCGAGCAATGATTTAGGTTGGGGTATACCAGCATTTGTTAAAGCAATTGAAGTGGCTACTTTGTCACTACATACTTCTGAAACTGAATAGGAATTTATAGTGGGTATTCCAAAAGAATTAAGCACTCGTGCAATTGACAATCCGCGACTAGTACTCAGGCTTCTTATAATAATTGCATCAAATCGTGACCATTCATTATTATTGTTATCGTCCAGCTGTAAAATTGCTTGACTATCCAATAGTCTTTCATAGGATACTCCTCGACTTTCCAGAGCTTTAAATAGCCACTTTTCTTCTACACGTAACCTAGAATATACTACTCCAATATGCATGATATCCTCAAAACAGCAAAAATGACCTTACTCTCCCCAATCTTCTGCTTCTTGTGGGGCAATAGTAATGGACAATGGCTCCAGTGATCGCACCTCTAATTCGGCACCACAATCATCACATACCAAAATCTCTCCTAGTTCAACTTGGTCAAGTGTGAGTTCACCTGCACATTCTGGACACTCACTTGTTGTAGTTACATTTTCAACACTCATAAGATAATATTCTCCTTATAAAATATTTTATACCAACCTTATTCAACAGAATCAAAAAAACCCCGTAGTAACGGGGTTGTTATCTGCCAATGACACTGATGTATGGATGCTATTACTGCATCGCTGTGCCGAAGCGCAAATTAACCAACCCCGTATAGGGTAGGCTTGCTCTTCTTTGCCTTGTGCACCGCAATTACACTAGTATTCATTATGGTCCTCAAATCGGCAACAGTTTATCATATGATGTATATTTGTGCAAATATCTTTATGGTGCTAGTTACTAAGTGCCGATGCATATTGTGTAGGCTAATATGAAGTATACTTGGTGAGCTTTGAAA
>CAWWAV010000083.1:0-5342 GCA_963934935.1 uncultured Anaerolineales bacterium | reverse complement strand
AAGTCGACCTGCATGCTATAATCCTCATACTGTATATATCCTGGTAGCCTGTTTTTTAAAAGTCATCTGAATGTCCTTTGTTCATCTTCATACCCATTCTTCATATTCTCTATTAGATGGCCTAAGCAATGTCAGGTCATTAGCAGCTAGGGCAAGTGAGCTAAACATGCCAGCACTTGCTCTTACTGATCATGGCGCGATGTATGGAGTAGTTGAATTTTTCCATGCTTGTAATGAGGTAAATATTAATCCCATTTTGGGTATGGAAACTTATATGGCGGCTCGTAACATGAGTGATAGAGAGGCTCAGTATGATTCCAAGAGCTCTCATCTTCTGTTGCTTGCTGAGAATCAGACTGGCTATCAAAATCTATTAAAGATTGCAACTGCATCGCAACTGCAGGGTTTTTACCACAAGCCTCGTATAGACCATGACTTTTTATCCTCGCATGCTGAAGGCATAATATGTACAACCGGCTGCTTGTCAGGGGAAATTCCTAGAGCATTATTGTCTGGGAACACAAAACGTGCTCACGAACTCATGGATTATTATATTCAGGTTTTTGGTACTGAAAGGTTTTTTATAGAGTTACAAGATCACGATATACCTAGCCTGAACGAAGTGAATAAGTTTTTACTAGAGTTTGGTCCTCACTACGGGATTGAGTTTGTCGCTACTAATGATGTGCATTATGTAGACAATGTAGATGCGCAACTACATGATGTTTTATTGTGTGTACAGACCAATGCACTTTTGACTGATAAAAAACGTATGCGTATGAATAATGATTCATACTTCTTGCGTTCTCGAGATGAAATGGAGAAGCTATTTGGACATGTCCCTGGAGCTTTAGATAATACATTGCTTGTAGCAGAGCGTTGTTCTGTTAATCCGTCTACTGATGGCGTGCATTTACCTAAATTCGCGGTGCCTGATGGATATGACAATTCTAGCTATCTTCGCCATTTATGCAATAAAGGTGTAATTGAACGATATGGTGATTCAGCCTCCGAATCTGAAGTTCAAGATAGGCTTGACATGGAACTGCAGGTAATTGGCGACATGAATTTTGACGCCTATTTCTTGATAGTATGGGATCTCTGCAACTTTGCTTCTGAACAAGGTATCTGGTATAACGCACGTGGTTCGGCGGCTGGTTCTATTGTTGCCTATGCATTGGGTATTACTCTAGTTTGTCCTCTGGAACACGGATTAATTTTTGAACGCTTTCTAAATCCTGGGCGTGCTTCTATGCCTGACATTGACTTAGACTTTCAAGATAACCGTCGTTATGAAGTATTGGAATATACGTCTAATAAATATGGTGAGGATAGAGTAGCACAGATTATTACCTTTGGCACACTTAAGGCTCGAGCTGCAATTAGAGATGTGGGCCGTGTTATGGATATTCCACTTAGTGATGTAGATCGAGTGGCAAAACTGGTGCCAAATGTACCTGGTAATCCAGTGGATATAGGTGGTGCACTGAAGAATGTGCCAGATTTTATTGCAATTCACAAGTCTGACAAAAAGCTCCGGAAAATGATAGATCTTGCTCATAGTCTTGAAGGTGTTCATAGAAATGCTGGAACTCATGCAGCTGGAGTGGTGATTGCTGACAAATCTTTGGTTGAATATATACCTTTACATCGTGCCACGCGAAATAATACTCAGCAAAGTGTTATTCCTTCAACAACTCAATTTGAAATGGAGGTGCTCGATGCACTAGGACTTCTCAAGGTGGATTTCTTAGGTCTGCGTACTTTGACAGTAATGGCGCGTGCATGCGAGTTGATCAAGGAAAGGCATGGTGTTGACTACAATTTACGTAATATACCAGTGGATGATTCGGCAAGCTTTGATTTGTTAGGACGGGGAGATGTGGCAGGCGTGTTTCAGGTTGAAGGTGCGGGAATGCGTCGATTTTTGCGTGCCATGAAACCTACTCGTTTAGAGCATGTTATTGCAATGGTAGCATTATATCGTCCTGGTCCAATGGATTTTATACCTCACTATATTCGTCGGATGCATGGTGAAGAGAAAGTTACGTACTTGCATCCGTCGTTAGAACCTATTTTTTCAGAAACCTATGGTAGACCTGTGTATCAGGAACAGTTAATGTTTGCTGCAATGGATTTGGCTGGATATACTGCTGAGGAGGCTGACGACTTACGAAAGGCTGTAGGCAAGAAGATTAGAGACAAACTAATGAAGCACCGAGGAAAGTTTGTCCAGGGTGCAGTGAACAATGGGATTCCCAACAGGACAGCAAATGCGATTTTCGACGATTGGGAGGAGTTTGCTCGTTACGGATTTAATAAAGCGCATGCAGCTGATTATGGTGTTATATCTGTGCAGACTGCTTTCTTAAAGGCTAATTTTCCATCGGAATATATGACGGCCATGCTTACTGCAGAGAGAGATGATACGGACAAACTTTCCACTTACGTCGCTGACGCCCGTCGCATGGGTATAGAGGTTCTTCCGCCAAATGTAAATGATAGCAAACTGGACTTTCATGTGCAGGAGTCCAACGATGGAAACAATGCCGTACGTTTTGGTCTGTGTGCAGTTAAAAACGTAGGTGAAGGAGCAGTAATAGAAATACTGCGAGCACGTTCAGAGCACGGTTCTTTTAACAATCTTGACGATTTTTGTGCACATGTAGATCTTAGGAAAGTGGGCAAACGAGCATTAGATAGTTTAGTTAAAGTTGGTGCTCTTGACATGTTCGAAGAAAGAAATAAATTGCTTGGATCAATTGAACAATTAGTGGGCGCTAGTAGTGCTATTCATAAGGCGAAGGAGGTCGGCCAAATTAGCATGTTTGATATTCTTCCTGAAGATGTTGGCACTGCAAAAATTGATTTAGTGGATGATGTGGACGATTTTTCTCCGAAACAATTACGTAAATGGGAGAAAGATTTGGTCGGAGTCTATATTAGTGATCATCCGTTGCTAGCTAATATATCTCAGATTGAGGATATCATTACTGCCTACAGTATTGATTTGTCAGATATGGACGGAAAAATAGTGACCTTGGCTGGCACAATTGCGAACATTAGAGTACACATTACTAAGAAAGGTTACCCAATGGCTTTTGTCTCTCTAGAGGATTTGCATGGTTTTGCGGATTTGGTGGTTTTTCCTGATGTATGGAAACAGGTAAATGATTGGCTCGAAATTGACACGCTCGTGGCTGTAAATGGTAAAGTTGACACAAAACGTGGTGAAGCAAATTTGTTGGTGAACAGTATAGATCGTGAGCTTAGAGTGGTGGAGATTGCCGATGAACAGGTAACGCCACAGAGCTTATCGCAACATATTCAGCCTGAAGATAATCACCAAGACTCTGATACAATGGTCAATGTACAAACAACTGTTGCCACACATGAAACTAATGAGTTACAGCTCCCCGACACCGAGTTGGTCTCAGAAACTGATGAGGATGATTTAATTGTCAAAGAGTATCCTAGTTCTGAGGTATTGCCAGAACCTCAGGCAGCTATCGGAGACCAATCAAGTGAATCTCCAAGGCGAATTGTAGTGACTTTACGCCCAGAGGATAATCAAAGTGATTATCAATTGCGTGTAAAGTGGGCTTTCAATGTATTAAATAGTTTTCCAGGTGAAGACAGATTTGTTATGGTGGTTTATGAAAGTGATGATAAATGTTATGAGTTGGATTTCTCGAATCATACTACCGGTTATTGTGAGGAATTACGTAAGCAACTTATGCAGGTAGTGAATTCACAAGATGATATAGAAGTACAATCACTATTACTATAATCTTATTTTCCTAATAACAGAAATATGGTCTAATCCTTGGTAACACTAGATTCTTTTGATGGTACGGGGAATTCCACACACACTTTCGTAGCAGTGAATCCGTCAACTGACAGTACGGTGAACAGTATATTGCCATTATGGATATGGTGATCTTTTGGTTGTGGTGGTCTACCAAGCCACGTCATTAATAATCCACTGACAGTCTCTACGTCAGGAAGGTTATCGCGGGAACCCAAATCTACATATTCCTGAAGTATATTAACTGGGCAACTTCCTAGAGTTTCTAATGTTGTAGGGGATGTTATCACTACAGGTTCGGAATACAGATCAAATTCATCGCGTACTTCTCCTACTATCTCTTCTACTAAATCCTCCAATGTTACTATGCCAGCAGTACCTCCATATTCATCAAGAGCCACCACCATATGAACATGGTTGCGCTTAAAAGCTGACATCATATTGGTTAAGGGAGTATGTTCTGGTATATATGGTGCTGGTCTCATCAGTAGACGTAAGTCAAATAATTTGTCATTGTCCAACAACTGCTGGCTTGCTAGGTCTTTCACATGAAGTATTCCAATGATATGGTCAAGATCATTACGATATACTGGGAAACGACTATATCGGCTATCACTAACCTGAGTCATGATTTGGTCTAACGGCGTATCATATGAAATGGCTTGAATTCGGTTGCGAGGTGTCATGATTTGATGTACTTTTTGCTCCGCAAATCTGAACACTCCTAGAAGCAACATTTTTTCGTTGTCCTGAAGTTTTCCACCTAAGGCACTTTCACTAACAATTTGTGCTAGTTCTCGAGTTGAATGTAAACGAGCATCACTTTCAGGTGGGCGTACTTTTAGTAGGCGCAGTAAACTATCTCCTAAAAAATTTAGTCCTGATACTGGTAAGGATAGAAATTTCTGCGCCCAATACATTGTGCTCATTATTGTCAAAGCAGCACGTTTAGGATTACTAAGTGCTAATGATTTGGGAATCATTTCTCCTAAGACTACGTGCATGTAGGTTAGAAAAGCCAGTGAAATCAGCATTGCTATGGAATGTATAACAATATCGTTCAGCGATGTTCCGGTAAACTTATTTATATAAGGCTCGATGAAAAGCGCAATGCGGGGTTCGGCATACATGCCAAGACCTAGGGATGCTAGGGTAATACCTAGTTGTGCAGTGGCTATATACTTGTTGGTAGCATTTGGAGATTCAAGAATTTTCAAAACTAGCCTTGCACGTTTGTTTCCTGCTTTTGCTAGCGGTTCCACTTGAGTCGGCCGCACTCCGATTATTGCAAATTCTGCTGCTACAAACAGACCATTTACCAGAACTAGAAATATCGTGACTAGTATTGGCAATATAAGGCTGGTGGGCTGTACTGAAATTCCTAAGGAGTAAAATGAATGATGTGTCATGTCTGATCTTCTGAAGGATTCATTGTGTGTGTAGCATCAGAAACGGAAACAGAAACTTTTGTAACTTTTGAGCCTTCCATATCTTCGACTCGCATTTTTATCATAGAGGGTCTTACTATAATTTC
>CAWWAV010000082.1:0-5353 GCA_963934935.1 uncultured Anaerolineales bacterium | reverse complement strand
CAAAAGCTGCACAGTCAGCTTTGCACCTGTACAACCTAATGGATGTCCTAATGCAATTGCACCTCCATTGACATTCACCTTTTCTAATGGCAACTCAAGCTCTCTTATAACAGCTATCGCCTGAGCCGCAAAAGCCTCATTCAACTCAATAAGGTCGATGTCATTAACAGACATACTAAGGCGTTCCAACAATTTGGGTACGACCTTTACCGGACCAATACCCATAATCTCTGGAGCAACACCAGCTACTGCAAAACCAAGAAAACGAACAATAGGTACAAGTCCTTTTTTCTCAGCCAACTTGCGTTCCATAACTATGACACCTGCAGCACCATCAGAAAGAGGAGAAGCATTACCTGCTGTTACAGTGCCTCCTTCCTTGAATACTGGCTTTAAAAGAGACAATTGCTCAATAGTAGAATCTGGTCTTAAATGCTCATCTTCATTGAACGTAAACTCCTCAATTGTTTGAGAACCACCTATGCCTGGAACTAACTCCTGAACAGTCAAGGGTACAATTTCTTCCTTAAATTTCCCTTCTCGAAAAGCAGTTGCCGCGCGCAAATGACTGCGTACCGCAAATTCATCTTGATCTTCTCTAGAGACATCAAACATTTCAGCGACTCTTTCTGCAGTTAAGCCCATACTCATGTAAAACTCTGGATAGTTTATAGACATATGCGGATTTGGGCTATAACGATATCCAGTCATAGGAACCATACTCATCGTCTCAACTCCGCCAGCAACAACAATGTCCGCACCACCAGCAACAATCATTTCCGCTGCAGTAGCAATTGTCTGGAGACCACTCGCGCAAAAGCGATTAATTGTTTGAGCTGGAACTTCGACTGGTAAACCAGCTCTTATAGAGATTATGCGTGCTATATTCATACCTTGGCTAGCTTCTGGCATAGCACAACCGATGATTACATCATCAACATCTGCCGGAACAATTTTGCCTTCTGTTTTACGCAAAAGCTCCTTCACTACTGTAGCACCCATTTCATCCGACCTATAATTCCTTAAGGAGCCCTTTATAGCCTTACCTACTGCTGTACGTACACCTGATACAATAACAGCTTGTCGCATTACTTTTACTCCAGTCTTAATAGGACTATCCACAGCATAGCAGAATTCACTTGAACCATCAGTTTCGCAACCGTTGACCTGTTTTTAGAGTGTAGACAATCCTATCTAAAGTCTTTTCTAGACAAATCAATTCTGAAAATACAGTTCTCTCCAAATCCAGAATATACTGTTCATCAACAAACTGTGATGCAGTGATGTCACCACCAGATAAAATCCAGCCTAGTTTTTGACCTACTACTAAATCATGGTCAGTTATATGTTTTGCCTCATACATTTGAAATAGATCAGACATAAGCACTGCCCTCATATTCTGCCCACCCACATAAATCTTTTCAGCCTTGGGAGGAGAATAATTGCTCTGTGACATGTGCACAACCTCAGCTTTTGCTTCACTAAGCAATCTATCCTTATCTAAAACAATGCGATCACCCAAATGCATGAATCCAACCTCTTGTGCATCAAACGCACTGTTACTAACCTGTGATGTCCGTATCATCTCAAAAGCATTTCGCACAAAAGGTATGGGATCAGCACTAGGTATACGCATAAGAGGATTTACTAATCGACGCAATATCTCCTTGCATCCTCCTCCAGCAGGAACAAGACCGATCCCCACTTCTACCAAGCCCATTCTTAGTTCAACATTTGCCACAACACGACTAGACGCGAGGACTAATTCAGCAGCACCACCAAGTGTAAGACCAAACGGAGCTGCAACCACTGGCTTTGTACAATATCTAATTTTTTGCATAGTATTTTGAAATTGACATATAAATTGATTTACTGAAGCATTAGTTTGATCACTATCAGCCATATTAACCAAAATATCAACATTGGCTCCGGCACTAAACATTTTTCCCTGATTTCCTATTACTAATCCCAATACTTTGTCACTAGCCTCTATATGATTGAGAGAAGTCTGAATTATTTCTAGTGTATCTATCCCAATAGTATTTGCCTTACTATGGAATTCCAATTGAAGTACATCACCCCCAATGTCAAACAATGTAGCATCACTATTGGCTTCTAACTTCCTAGGTTTTTCATTAAGAATACTGAAATTGACTGATGGATAGTTTGAGGACAATGGCACATATTCACCCAAATTCCAATCATACTGCTCTTTGCTACCATTACCTTCACGATAAAATGAACTGTTGCCAGAAACGATCATTTCTGTTACCCAGGGGGCAACGGTGTAACCATCAGTTTTCATACGCTCAACAGTATTTAAAACACCTAGCATGTCCCAAACCTCAAATGGGCCACCGTCCATCATATATCCCCACCGCATGGCATTATCAACAGAAATTAGATCATTAGAGATTTCTGATACTTTAGTGCTCACATAGCTAAATAGAAAAGCTAAAGTGTGCCACACATAATCACTAGCGCGATCATTGTAAGTTAGCCAAGTACGCAACCTTTGACCTAAATCGTCAATTTCTCTTATTTTTTCCAGCGACTCAAAATGCACTGCTGACGGACTATTGTGAGTCATGTTTTCAAAATCTAGTGGCAAAAATTGCTTACCATCGCCATCAAGCAATACTTGTTTGTAAAATCCAGCCTTCACCTTGTTACCGATCCAATTGTGCTCAAGCATTCTACTCAAAGCTTTTTCCAGAGTACTATCCTTTTTTAATCCTGCAAAATCCATTGGTAACACTTGGTTGATATTAGAACCAATCATATGAATAACATCTATACCGACCAAATCCATCAAACGAAACACAGCCGTACTCGGATATCCCATTAACATTCCACCTATTGCATCGACTTCTTCAACGGTATATCCATTATCCATCGCATAACTTATACGCCAAAAGTTGTTAGCTAATCCTATGCGATTGGCAATAAAACTAGGAGTGTCTTTACACAACACGACATTTTTCCCAATACGTGTATTGATATATCTACAAAAAAAGTCAACTAATTCTGCGTTAGTTTCAGAAGTAGGTATGATCTCCAACAATTTCATATGACGCGGAGGATTAAAAAAATGAACGCCTAGAAAGTTGCTTTTGAATTCATCAGATCTATCTACAGAAAGTTCGTGAATTGGCAATCCAGAAGTGTTAGTAGAGACAATTTGTTCGGTGGGTCTAATTCTATCAAGAGCTTTAAAAAACTGTTTTTTGACATCAATATTCTCTACAATTGCTTCCACAACCCAGTCCACAGAAGTCAGTTGTTCGAAATCATCTTCCAGATTACCAATAGTAATTAGTTCAATATCTTGTTTCGCATAAAATGCATTATGACTCTTTAGCAGATTGTCACTGACAATCCTATTGCGCACCACCGAATCTTGAAGAGATAGACCAAGTGCTCGTTCTTTATCGGTAAGCTCACTAGGAACTACGTCAAGTAAAAGTACGGGAAATCCTGCACCTGCTAGAAGAGCAGCAATACCGGCTCCCATAGTTCCTGAACCAACTACTGCCACTCTGTGAACAACATATTTATTTTTACGCATATGATTTAGTCAGTATTCAAATTGTCAAGTAGAGATTCGAATTTGATAGATACCAAATATGTTCAATCATATAATATTGACCAACATAAAAAGTCTATCTAAGAAAATAATTTTGATGAAATACAAACATGTGCTAATCTATCTTGGTCAACTACAACTCCCACTCCATCACCACTTGGAACATCCAAAGTGGAATCGCTGTTAAGTACAAAATTAGGCAATGCTATGTCGTGATGAAAATATCGAGCTGATGCTGATATATCGCCAGGTAGTTTGAAATTAGGCATCGCAGCCAATGCTACGTTCACAGCACGACCAATGTTTGATTCTAACATCCCACCACACCATACCGGTATACCACTATCAGCACACAAATCATGAATCCGAGATGCTGCCGTTATACCTCCTACGCGCCCCACCTTAATATTGATTATCTTACAGGCATTGATGTCTAGTGCCCATCTAGCATGCTCAACAGAATGTATGCTTTCATCAAGACAAATAGGGGTCATCAATTGCTTTTGTAACTTTGCATGATCAACAATATCGTCATGATGCAATGGCTGTTCAATCAAGAGCAAATCAAATTGATCTAATTCCAGGAAAATTTCAATATCAGATAAAGAATAAGCTGAGTTAGCATCAACCTGAAGTGCAAGATCCGGCCATCTGTTTCTCACAGTTTTCACCACATCCACATCCCAACCTGGCTTAATCTTCAACTTAACACGCCTGTATCCCTCATCTATATGTTGCGCAATTCTTTCAAGTAGTATTTCTATGTTCTCCTCTATGCCAACGCTTACACCCACTAATACGGAATCACGCTCTGCAGACAACATTTCTGCCAAAGACAATCCTTTTGCACATCCCACCAAATCCCATATAGCATTTTCGACACAAGCACGAGCCATGGGATGACCTCGGACACGATCAAAACGCCCGACTATATCCTCAGGTTTGTCAATATTCTCATGGAGAATCAAGGGAATCAAGTATTCTTCCAAAATATTCCAAGCTGTACCTACAGTCTCATAGGAATACCATGGTCCAGATCCAGCAACACATTCCCCCCATCCTGTGACACCATCAGCAGCAACTGACAATAGAATAAACTCTCTCTTTGTTTCACGACCGAAACTCGTCTCAAATGGATGAACAAACGGCAGCTCTAGATGATGCATTTCAATACGATCAATTTTCATCGCAATTGCTCCTGTCTCAATCTGATGTAATTATAGTTCGGTGAACACCAGTCCATCAACCGTGACTATGATACATTTGGGTTAGTATATACAACCTACTATTGTAATATGATACTACCATCAATTGATTTCAGTATAATCATTATCTGGAGGTGAAAATTATGAAAGCACTAATCACTGGGGCAAATAGAGGGATAGGACTGGAATTTGTACGACAATTAATAACGCAAGATGTTCACGTCTTTGCAGCATGTAGAAATCCTAGTAAAGCTGGTCAATTGCTAAAACTTCAAGAAGACTTTCCTCAACAAATTTCAATAATTAAGCTTGATGTAACCGATGATAAATCTCTAGCCGACTCACACAAGCTAGTTTGCTCCAAAACAAACGACATTGATTTACTAGTCAATAATGCTGCAATTTCACAAGGTGATCAAAAATTTGGAACATTTGAGTCCTCCAAAATCAAGTCGGTCCTAGAAGTCAACACTGTTGCACCTCTATTAGTGGCACAGCAATTTGCACAATTATTGAAGAGAGGTGAACGATCAAAAATAGTGAATATTTCGTCGGGACTAGG
>CAWWAV010000081.1:0-5363 GCA_963934935.1 uncultured Anaerolineales bacterium | reverse complement strand
TGGAAAGGTGGTGTAGAGCCTAGATACATAGGTACAAGAAACTGTATAGTGTAGTACCCAGAACTGCTGTATTGAGGACAGACATTTGGTGCCATAAACACCATTTTTTCGCTAATTGGGTGTTCTATACTGGCATTTTGCGCATTATCGCCCGGCCATCCGGCGTTCATAAATTTGTTTATGTCGGTGGCAGCTATTGTGCATTGCTCATCAAACCAAAATCCTGTGTTTGGTTGAGATAGATAGTCGTCTAAGTAGTAATCATGCGTTGTAATCAATATTGATCCGCAAATTATGGCAGAGCTAATGAGAATTGAAGTAAAGCTTGCTGTGAACTTATTGAGTTGCTTATAAATCCAAGATACTCCAAGTGCTGGAAAAATAAATAGTATGGGTAATATGCCACTTGCACGGCCAAAATGTGGTGCCTCTTCAGATAGTATGGTCGGTAATAGTGCAATAATGGAATAAACTAATATAAGCGTGAATTTGTTTTTGCCTAATTTGCGTGGTGCAGTTGCAAGTCCTATTAATAATGCACAAGTCATTATTGGGTCAAATACTGGTCTGTTGGGTATGTTGTGACGTAAATTCCAATCACCTTTGCCGGGTACCGAGAACATCTGGAATACGGCTGTTGCTTGGGATGCCGCAGTGTTTAATATTTCGGACGGTTGATTGTTAATATCAATTACAGATACGCCTGCGGTACGACCCAGCACTTGTTCTTGGTTATTCACAGTATACATAACAAAAGGAGATACGATAATCGCGAAGGATAAACAGAAATAGGTTGTACCTAATATGATCCTTTTCCTTATTTGTCCAACAAATAGAGCTGAGAGGCATAATACAGGAAATATTATGAGCAATCGAATGGGTGTATACGTGTATACAGAAATACCTAGTATGAGTCCTGCAAGTGTCCATAGCTTGTTATTCTTTCTTTTGTATGCTTCAATAACTAGCCATAGAGTTATCGACAGGAAGAATGGTAGTAATGCTGGTCGTGTGGCTAGACGCCCTAGCATTATTGGCCAAACGGTAAATCCACTGATAATAGAGGCGATTAGCGCTATACGTGTGCCTATTATCGCTCGTGTGGCAAGGAATATGGTCAGTACAGTAAGTGTGCTGGCCAATGCGGATGGTAATCTTACTGCAACGGGAGTGCGTCCCAGTGCATCTAGGGATAGAGCAACTAAGTAAGCATGTAATGGTTCTCGACCGTTGTTCTCGGTTAGAAATAAGGGTCGATTCCCTGAAATAATACTGAGAGCGTCCAGTCCATCGGCTGCTTCATCTCCAAACAAACCTGGTGGGTGAGTATTCAGCTGATACAGACGTAATGGTGCAGATACGATGACTATAAAAGCTACCAACCATATTGCTTCTCGTGCTTTAACAAAACCCATTAATTTTACAAGTGCTTTGAGTGGCAAATTGATGTAGTGACTCATTTACTTTAATGTTATCATGTCTGTGGAAAACATATTGAGAGATAAAAGCATATGAACAAGCAAGAAAGATTGATGGCAGCTATTTCTGGGAGTGAAGTTGACCGTGTTCCTGTTTCTGCTTGGCGTCATCAGCCAATAGATGACCAAAGCAGTGATGCTTTTGCTGCGGCTACATTAGCATTTCAGAGAGATTTTGATTTCGATTTTGTTAAAGTAACTCCCGCGAGTAGTTATTGCTTGACAGATTGGGGGGCTACAACTTATTGGAAGGGAAATCCGCATGGTACGCGTGATTACGGCAAGGCGCTTGTACAGAGGCTAGATGACTGGAGCAAGTTAAAAGTTTTGGACCCACATGCAGGGCAGATGGGAGAGATTGTTCGAGGTCTAGAATTGATAGGTCAGGGCCTGGAAGAGGGCACTCCATTTATCCAAACTGTTTTTAGTCCGATGACACAGGCTAGAAATCTGGTAGGTGCCGAGGAATTGCTTTTGCATATACGGCTTCATCCCGATGTAATAAAAGATGCATTCCAGATTATTACTGATCAAACCATTAGCTTCATAGAAGCAGCGCGAGAAACAGGGATTAGTGGTATTTTCTATGCGCTTCAATGGGCAAGTCATTTAGATTTGTCTGAATCTGAATATAGAGAATTTGCTAGGCCATATGATTTGCAAATATTGCAAGCTGTTGATGATTTGTGGTTAAATGTGCTGCACTTGCATGGTAACCATGTGATGTTTTCCTTGATAGTAGACTATCCGGCGTCAGTACTAAACTGGCATGATAGAGAAACAAAACCTTCATTGAGTGAAGGATTGCAATTGTGGCCAAATGCTGTTTGTGGTGGAATAAGGCAGGAGGAAACATTGGTTCAGGGTACTCCAAAGGAAATATTTGCGGAAGGTTTGGATGCTATAAAGTCCACCAATGGTAGAAGATTGATTTTGGGTACTGGATGTGTTGCGCCAATAGTGACTCCATATGGCAATTTGCGGGCTTTGCGCGAATTGGTTGAATTGGATCAATAGTATCCCTTGAGTGGAATTAGAGTAATATCGGGCAAGGCGCGCGGAGTGCGTCTTAAACAGATCGATGCTAGTATTGCTCGGCCTATAACTGATCGTGTCAAGGAAGCTTTGTTTAATATAATCGGCTCTGACATTACTAATGCGAGAATGTTGGATATGTTTGCTGGTACTGGAAGCGTTGGAATAGAGGCTTTGAGTCGAGGTGCATCATACGTGGTGTTTCTCGATGTCAACTCTAAATCTATCGACGTGATCAATAGTAATCTTAGTGTAACTAAGTTGTCGGATAACGGGCAGGCGCAACAGACTGATGCTTTTGAATACGTAGGTGGATCTACGAAAGAGAAGTTTGAATATATTTTCATAGCGCCGCCTCAATATAATGGTATGTGGATTAGCGCATTAAAACATATTGACAATAATTTGCATTGGATGAGCAATGATGGATGGGTGATAGCGCAGATGGACCCGGCTGAATTTAGTGAATATGAATTCAAGAACTTGTGTATGTTTGACAAGAGGCGGTATGGGAACACTCTTTTAGCATTTTATAATATGGTGGATAATGAGGATGGTAGATCCTAGATATATGAGGTTCGACGGATATGGAAACTAAATTTATTGCAGATACACTTGAAAAGGTGCTGCATGAAGTCCAAAAGCCAGCACGTTATGTAGGTGGTGAGGTTAATAGTATTGTCAAAGAATGGTCTCGCAGAAGATTGAAAGTTGCGCTGGCTTTTCCGGATATATATGATTTAGGGATGCCAAACTTAGGCCTAGCAATATTGTATGAACTAATTAATCAGCGTGATGATATGTTAGCTGAGCGGGTTTATTTGCCGTGGCAGGATATGGAGAGAGTGATGCGGAGAGAAGGTATTCCTCTGTATTCTTTGGAGACATATCATCCTATACTCGAGTTTGATGTCTTGGGTATTTCGCTTCCTTATGAGCAACTCTATACAAATACACTTCATTTGTTAGACCTGTCAAATATACCGTATCGTAGTGCGGATCGCGTGATTGGCAAATATCCTGTTGTAGTTGCTGGAGGACATTCTACTTTCAATCCTGAGCCGATGGCAGACTTTATTGATGCCTTTGTGATTGGTGAGGGTGAAGAAGCAATGGTGGAAATTGCTGAAACTGTGCAGAAATGGTCGCACAATTTAGATAGCAATAAACAACATAAGACAGAGTCAGTAGATCGTAGTAGTTTGTATAGAGAGCTAGCCGCGATTGATGGTATTTATGTGCCACAGTTTTATCGTCCAACTTACCATGTTGATGGCACGCTTAAAAAAGTTGTGTCGATTGATGAAGCAGCACAGTTGCCTGTGTTGAAAAGAATAGTAAAGGAACTGCCTCCACCGGTGACTAAGTTTGTAGTTCCGTTTGTGGATGTAGTACACAATCGTGCTCCTATAGAGATTATGCGTGGTTGCACGAGAGGTTGTCGATTCTGTCAGGCAGGAATGATAACTCGTCCGGTTCGGGAAAGAACAGTTGATGAGGTTGTTGAGGCCATTCGGTCAATGCTGAAGTATACGGGATACGAAGAAGTGGCATTATTATCCCTATCATCCTCAGATTATCAGCATATTGAATCTTTGGTTGAGGCTATTACCACTGAATTTGGTCATCTTAATCTAAATATTTCTTTACCTAGCTTAAGGATTGAAACTGTATCTGTAGACTTGATGGATAAGTTACAGGTTGCTGGTCGTCGGGGAGGTTTTACACTTGCTCCTGAGGCAGCATCTGAACGCATGCGTAAGATTATCAATAAGCCTGTGTCTACCGAGCAGTTGCTTGAGACAGCCAGGGAAATATATTCTAGAGGATGGACAACTTTAAAACTGTACTTTATGATTGGCCATCCGTCAGAGACTCTCGAAGATGTTCATGAAATTGCTGACTTAGCAAAGGCTGTTTTGGCTGAGGGTCGCAAAGTGATAGGTGGCAAAGCTAAGCTGAATGTTGGTGTAAGCACTTTTGTTCCTAAGCCACATACACCTTTTCAATGGTCACCTTCGGACAGTTTGGAGCAGATCAAACTAAAGCAGAGATTGTTGAGACGTGAAGTGCGTGGTCGAGGCTTGAAGCTTAACTTAAATAAACCACATGAAACAATGATGGAGTCCTGGTTGTCGCGCGGTGATAGGCGGCTAGGTAATGTGATACTTGAGGCTTATAAGAATGGTGCCAAATTTGATGGTTGGTGGGAGCATTTCAACTATCGCGCCTGGATTGAAGCGTTTGAGAAATGTGGACTGGCCACTGAGTTTTATACCCACC
Source organism: uncultured Anaerolineales bacterium (assembly GCA_963934935.1). Classification (GTDB taxonomy): domain Bacteria; phylum Chloroflexota; class Anaerolineae; order Anaerolineales; family UBA11657; genus UBA11657. The sequence continues at coordinate 567 of CAWWAV010000081.1, read as the reverse complement.
GAGAACGAAAAGGCGATGAAGCGTTACCTTGGGATCACATTGATAGTGCAGTCAAGAAGTCATTCTTGTTAGAGGATTATCAATGGAGCAAGGAAGGTGAAACAAGGATTGATTGTCGTGACCAATGCTTTGCTTGCGGGATTTTACCCCAATTTATTCCGATGCGGAAACAAACTCCGGCGGATGCATGGGAATGTCCTGAGGTGAAACCTAGACATTTACGTGGTAAAAAAAGACTTGATATTGAACTGATTCAGGTCTAGCTAGGCATTATTGTTTGTGTATTTATGGAAACATTGCCAAGTTATGGATTAAATAGGTGTTTCCCTAGACCAATCTTATAGGAAAGTGCGATCGTGATTAATCTCCTTAAACCCAAAAATGTTATTGTGATACTTGTGACCCTGGTAGTAATAGTGGTTGGTATGAGTTCTATGGGTGGTAACCGATTATTCGGAGATATAGTTGCTTTTGTGCGAGGTGAAGAGATTGTGCATGTGGCCGACATGAATGACGGTGCTGATAGAAAAGACACCATAAATGATGATATAGAAATAGATAAAGCAG
>CAWWAV010000080.1:0-5381 GCA_963934935.1 uncultured Anaerolineales bacterium | reverse complement strand
ACCACCAAAAGTAAGCACTATATTGCCTCGGACAACACCAACTCAAAAATCAATAGTGCCTACAACTGAAATGATTACAGTAGCAACTGCCGCTGAAACTATTGTATTGACAAGCACTACAACTGTTGTTACTAACACAATAATACCAATTGACACTCAGACTGCTTCTCCAACTACTAGCAATACTCCAACATCAACATCTAGTATCACTCCTACATCCAGTAATACCGTATCACCCACATCTACTAGTACATATACGCCATCTCCAAGCCTCACACCAACTGCAACGGCAAGTCAAACAATTGCACCAACCGAAAACAATACGGTCACACCACTACCTAGCAACACACCCTCTCCGACCTATACACCTACTATGACGCCGTCACCGCAGGAATCCATACCTACAACGACTCCCACACTGACAGCCACAGCAACACCTACAGTCAGTAGCACATCCACACCAACATCTACAGATTTAATTCCAAATACTAACACTCCTACAGTCACGCCAACTCCATAGTCAAATTATATGAAATGTCTTTTTAGGGAAAGTAAATTTAGCAAAAAGCAAGAATGTTGACGAAGCGCTGTTATTTACATATCGGCTAAATAACATTGAATGCGACCAAAGCAACAATGAATCTACTAATGGGACATCAAGAATACTTGTATCCCTCAAATTTTAACTGTGTACTTTGCGAATCATAAATAAGTCACGGAACATCTCATATACACCTGGCCATAAACGGACAGTACTACCAGGTGAGTCTCGCCAGATTATTGGCAACTCCTCTATGTTTAAGCCTGACTGTCGAGCCAAAAATAATATTTCGACATCAAACATAAAGCGTTCTATAATTGCACGCTGGTATAGGGGAACGACGGACTGTCCACGAGCAGCCTTGAATCCACATTGTGTATCAGAGAATTCAGAAAGACCTACTATTTTAATTCGTACAAGGTCAAATACATGTGAGGCTATGCGACGAAACAAACTCGGCTCGACCTCTATGCAGGAATCTCGATGAGCACGCGTTCCCACGACCAAATCAGCTCCTCGCTCTAGGAGTTTAATAGCATTGTAGATTTCGTCTACTGGAGTTGAAAGATCAGCATCAAGAAAAACAATCCATTCACCTGCGGCATCCAAAACACCAGTGCGTACAGCAAACCCTTTGCCACGATTTGGGCTGTACCGAATCAATCGGGCACGATCATCTCCAGATATTATAGTTTCTATTATGTGACAAGTATTGTCTTCGCTTCCATCATCAACAACAATTAACTCCCAAGTATGCTTTTGTTTAGACTGGAGAAACTCTAGAATTTGCCTTATTCCCGACGCTATACGCTCTTCTTCATTATATGCTGGCACTATAACTGAAAGTTGAACATCAAATGCCAACTGTAGATTCATTCTAGCTCACCAATCCTCTCCGCAAGCGCATTGCATACAACATGATTCACGATCAGGTGACCATCTTCCTGATGACCAATATGGTCACTAGGAATCCGAACCACCAAATCAGCTACATCAGCTAGAACACCACCTTGATTGCCAGTAATAGCAATCACAGTACCCAAAAATTCTTCATGTACACATGTAACAGCACTTAAAATATTACTGGAATTGCCACTGGTAGATATTGCCACTAATATGTCAGCTGGTCTCATGAGGTTACGTAATGGTTCGGCAAAAACCGAATCATAAGAAACATCATTACCCCAGGCAGTAATCAAGGGCATATTATCTGTCAATGCTATAGCTCTATATCTAGGTTGGCCAGACCTTATAGTAAGTTTAGACAAATCATTCATCATATGAGAAGCGGTTGAAGCACTCCCACCATTACCAATAATAAACACCTGGCGATCTTCAAACAATGCGTCAAACAGAAAATCGACCACTGCTTGTATTTCAGACCGTGAAACAGCTTTCAGAGTATTCTCTAAATCGGTAATGTAGTCATCTACATAAGTCATAATTTCACCTTTGTACTAGAATTTGTGCGCTAATGATCCTGCTATATCTAAGCTCTACGTACCTCCCCTAACCGTTCCAAGGGCACGCATATCGCTCCTAGCAGACGTAGCATAGTCTCCAAAATCCGATTGTTTTTGTGCCCACTCCAAATACTCTTGAACGCTCATTTCTACCGTGCCTAGTGGAACCCATCCTATATCACCTATCTGACTAATGTCTGATACGATGTGACGAGTATCGCCAAATCGATATTCCCCCGCAGACACAACTTTAATATCAGGTGCGCCAACCGTCTCAGCCATGATACTACCAAATTCATTGACAGTCACTCTTCTTCCACCACCCACATTAAATGATTGAAAATCCGCTCGTACATCTTCTAGAACCATCACATTCGCACGTGCTACATCTATCACATTTACATAATCTCTTATCTGGTCTCCATCTTCATATGCTGTAAGTGGTCCTCCAACGAGAGCCTGCATAGCAAAAATTCTAAGTACTCCAGAATATGCATTTCTAAAGGATTGACGAGCACCTTGAACAATTGAGTAACGCATTGCAACAGTTGGAATGTTATAACGACGACCAAGCACCATGCCCATCATTTCCTGTGTGTACTTGCTCATAGCATAAGAATTGTGGGGACCTACATGCATTTCACTAGTATCTAGCAAATCCAATTTGCCTTCACACACAGGACACAGCGGATCCCACTGCTTTTTTTCTAGTTGCTGCTCAGACCGAGAAGGTGGATGCTGAACACCATGCAATTCACACTCATATCTTCCTTCACCATATATTGCCTGGGAGGAAGCAAGCACTACTTTATTGATCGACAAACCGTGCTCAACTATAGTTTCGTACAGTAAAGCAGTCCCCACTGTATTCACATGAAAAAAAGTCGAGAAATCTGGCAAGTAATCCTGATAGGCAGCTAGGTGAAAAACTGAGTCAATGTTATCAAGTGCTGATTCCCAAGCATCTTTGTCCCTAACATCTCCTTGCAAAAATTCAACTTCAGTAGAGATATAGTCTGGCAAATTACCGCCAATATGTACTGGTGAAGCAAGATTGTCCAGTATCCGCACTTTGTAACCATGCTCTAATAGCAAGTCAACCGTGTGCGAACCAATAAAACCCGCTCCTCCCGTCACTAGTATATTTGTTGTCATGACATGTTAGAATACTATTGAAATGGTCAAAGTGCCAACCTCTTATAGTAAAGTAAGAAAAGCCGTGTTTCTAGACCGAGACGGTGTTATTAATCGCAATTTAACTAACTACGTGCAATCTATAGAGAACGTGCATATTATTCCTCGATCTCTGCAAGCTATTGCTAACTTGACAAAATCTGAATATGCCATAGTAATTGTTACAAACCAGTCCGCCATCGGGCGCAGATTGATAACTCCAGAAATTGCTCAACAAATTAACAAGTTTATTTTGGGCAAAATACAATCCACGAACGGCGTTATTGATGGAGTATATGTTTGCCCACATCATCCTAAAACAAATTGTGCCTGCAGAAAACCAAAACCTGGAATGCTAATACGAGCAGCCACAGATCTTAATCTCGATTTGGAAAAATCTTGGCTCATTGGTGATGCCATTACCGATATGCAAGCCGCTATCGCTGCCAAAGTAAATCCCATCTTAGTCTCTACCGGACGCGGTGCCGAACAAGCATCTAATTTAGACAACAACACATTAGCACACATTCCCTTTGTAAAAGACCTTTATGAGGCAGCAGAGTATGTTCTCAGTAATACTTAGCCCCCAATCCCTATGCGTGCAACCTCTATAGTATAGAGTTCTACATGATCCCGAATTGCAGTAGCAGTTTCATCACTTACTGGTAGCCTAGCACCGTCTACAACAGAATACATGACCGCCCATACCGCATAATGTCCTGGCGGCAAATCGTCAGGCAGAACAAATGCAACATTGTGACGTATCACATCTCCTGCAGACCACTGTTGTGTAGGCCAAAACCCACCTACAGGTTCACTATCATTTTGTAACTCAATAGTACCTTGCGGACTCATCAAATATGTACCTACAGTATATCTTTCACTAATATCCTGTAGAGCTTCCCATTGTATCGACAAATTCAATATATTACCTGGCCTTACTAGGCCTGGGGGAGGATTAGCATCGTAGCCCCGCAGCACTATATCTTCCCCAAGAAAAACGCCTAACCGAAACTCCGGCACAACATCACGCCCAGGAGAAGTAACGCTAGAAAAACTAATGGTTCGCACATCGTCAGCATAATCTCTATTTTGAATTGCATGAAATTCAGAGTGCATCCACCATTCCATGGTACGAACTACATTACTATGATAAGCCCCCGTTTCCATGACTAGAATCATAGTTTGGTGCTGACGACCAAAATAGTCTACGGGACTCCATGCGTCTCTATGCAACAAGTCTATTGGATCAGTATTTGAAGGTGGCACATTTTTGTAATTGTCAATTAGTTCATTTGGGTTTAATTCAAGTGTATACCAAATAGAATCGCCCTTATAGAAATTTAACATATAATCAAAATATGTCCTATTATTTAAAAATATGACTGGGTCTGGCAATGTAGTGGTTTCAACTTCTGTACGCATAACATGTAAAGCAGAATTATTACCCTGATATCTCTGGTCAAAATACACACGTCGCAATCCCACAAATGTCAATGCTATAACACTAATCACCATCAAGAATGAGACAGAAGACGCAAAAAATCCGCTAACCTCGTTACTGGCTACTTTATACAAAATCAAAACAATGCCTACAATGGATGTAAGTAAAACTATTGCTAATATCCAATCTGGTCCGTCCATACTATGCTGTGCCCAAGCAAAATCTGGCAAAGTACCGTCAATAATCATGCGCCAATGCCCAAGAATGGGTGAAAACAAGACCGACCATAAACCAATTGTCCATGCCGCGCCCGGTATACCAGTATCATTCAGAACAGCATAATAATCTAAAGGATTAATCCATACAGCACCAAGCTGTATTAGGAATCCTACAACCGAAAGGAAACCGAGGATGTACAACAATCTATTACTATGACGTGCATTGATACAGTTCTCCAGGGTGGGTACTACCGCTAACATCATAAAAGAAGTAACTGGTACAAGATAACGAGGACCCCAATTAGTGCCACCAAACCATATGTCACCACGTACAAGGGCATAAACCACCACAAAAGCAACAAACATAAATAAAGGCCAGACAACATCTAATCGACTACCGTTACGTGCTGATAATGGAGAAAGTAATGCTAGTAAGAGAACTGGAGAATGCCAGAAGAACCCTTTCCCTGGACTAAAAAGAAATCCGGATATTCCAACACCAGCACTATTTATGTTGGCAAAAGCACCCGACAATCTCTCAA
>CAWWAV010000079.1:0-5438 GCA_963934935.1 uncultured Anaerolineales bacterium | reverse complement strand
AATGTGTATGGACATGGGATGGAAAATATCGCTAAATTAGATACTTGGCCAGGCGGTGGTTTACTGCCTACTGCAGAATGGGCACCAGACGTCATTTACCCTGATGTGTATGTGTTACCGATTTTAAGTTCAGCCGAAGCTCCCACAATTATGCGTATGGGCTTGTCCTTTTGGGATGATGATATAACTGATCCGCTTCTAATAAGTGTAGGTGATATGCAAATTGAATCCTTGATGATTGATTTGGGACGTCTACTGTCAGGTGATCAAAAATATTACCATCCAGATGTAGATGACGGATCTGTCTTCACCTCTGGCATTAGATTGTTAGGTTATAGTATTACAGAGTCTGAAGCGTCTGAAATTTCTTTTACCTTGTATTGGTATGCTGAAAGCACAATCACGAATGATTTAACAGTGTTCGTTCATATGATAGATTCGTCGGGCGATATTGTTGCCCAAGCTGATGGACCTCCTTCACATGGCTATTGGCCAACATCCGAATGGGAGCCGGGAATTGCTGTGTCAGATCATCACAATCTAGTTCATGATATCGACACATCTAGAGAGGCTCATACCATCGTTATTGGTCTATATGATCCAGCATCTGGATTGCGCGTGCCAGCGTACAATTCTTCAGGTGTTGCGTGGGATAATTGGGCTGTTCCAATTCATACTATTGGGTTAGAAGTGCAATAAGTTTTGTGAGGAGTTGTATACTTAGAATATCCTTGTATCGTAGTATAGCATTACACTGATGAGGTATGTTTATATGGCATTAGTACTTTTTGGTCTTGCTAATATGTACGTGAATGTTGGTTGGTTGTAACTACTTATTGGCAAAAAATTATGTTCAAGAAGATTGTGTTCGTAGTATTGGGTCTGTTTTTTAGTTTGTATTGGTATGGATCTGCCATTGCCTTGACACCTACTAATACAGTATTCCCTACTAATACGCCTACATTCACAACAACTTTTGTGCCTACTCCAACTGTTGGTGGGGTACACGTTTCCGTGCCAGAGCGCGTTAATGTTCGCTCCGGTCCGGGTACGTATTATGAAAAAGTGGGTGTTTTAGTGGCAGGACAGATTGCTACAGTGGTCGGGCGCACCTCTTTCGGTGAATGGATTGCCATACAGTATCCAGAAGGAACAAGTGATGTCGCATGGGTTTATTCCCCACTAGTCTTGGTTCGTGGTATGGTATTGGAAGATCTACCTGAGGTGGAATCTCCTCCCACGCCTACTCTCCAAGCGGTCCCATTATCTGGGTCAGCCAATCCAGAATATACTTCTCCTCCTACCCGTTTACCCACTTTTACTCCAGCACCTCCAATAGCCCAACCAACCTTCTCTACTCCTGAGTTTGAAGGCGGGTCCTTGCCACCTATAGTACTAATAGGAAGCTTATTTGTCTTGGGAATTGTCTCAGGTGCGGTAGCAATCTATAGACAACGCAGATAATCTTTTGTATCTAATACAAATGAAATATAGTTAGTTAACTATGGGCAATCTGTGGGAAACAACAGCTATTTTAGAATGTACTTTAATCTCGACTACTCGGCTAAATATACTAACCGCAGGAACCGCACCCTCCGGATGAAGCCGAAGGACTAGCTGGCGAATTTTCAGTTGTGCGGAATGAGTGTCCACATCCACAACTAGCTACTGCTTGTGGGTTGTCGATACTAAAGCCGCCACCCATCAAGTTGTCTACATAGTCTATTGAGGAACCACTCATGTACATAAGTGATGTTGGATCAATGAACACCTTGACACCATTAGAGTCGACTATAGTATCGAATTCACGCGGTTCGCTTTCCATAGCCATACCATATTGCATACCAGAGCACCCACCACCCGATACAAATACACGCAAACCATGATCTGGTATATTACGTTCGGCAAGCAGTTTAGTTAGATGTTCTCTAGCTTTTTCGGTCAGGCTAATATCATTATAGCTTTGTGATTCAGGTACTATTTGCTGGACATCTGTTGTTACGCTCATATTGTTCTCCAATGATGACAATAACGCTGTTACTGAGCTGTGTATTTTCAGCTTAGCAATTAGCTGCTACATTTTTGCAACTAGTTGCTACATTTTATCATCAACCTATTTTGCAGTCAATAAAGAATCATTTAGATGCTAACCTATCAAACAGTAAAAATTCTTGACAAAGGAGTACCTGAATCATATAATCACTAGGTTGTGAAATATGTAATTAATGAACTTTACAGTAATAGTGATGTTACCAGTTTGGTTAGTTAACAGGTATTTATGTTTCAACAATCCATAATGCAAAAAATGAACGGTAAAATGAGATGTGAGGAGTGTTTTCACTGATGAACAACGAACTATCTAATCCAGATATACCGGTGCCTAGTGAGCTGCAATCAGCTGTTACGATCACATCATTAGACAAAATATATAATTGGGGTCGTCGTTCCTCTATATGGCCTATGGTTTTTGGTCTTGCCTGTTGTGCGATTGAAATGATTTGTACAGCAGCTAGTCGTTTTGATATAGCCCGTTTTGGGATGGAGGTTTTTAGAGCTACTCCACGCCAGGCCGATTTAATGATAGTTTCTGGTACAGTTACAAAAAAGATGGTGCCTCAGATAGTTCGGTTATTTAATCAGATGCCTGAGCCCAAATATGTTATGGCTATGGGAGCTTGCGCAAGTGGAGGTGGTCCCTTCAAGGAGGGATACAATGTAGTGTCTGGTATCGATAAATTTGTGCCAGTAGATGTGTATGTGCCCGGTTGTCCACCTACTCCGCAAGCTTTGTTACATGGGCTTATAAAGCTGCAAGAAAAAATAGACAGTCAATCATTAAAATCAGTAAGATGGTATGGTCAAGAAACTAGCGAAGCAGTGCCAGTACCGGTACTTGGCCCTGATTTGTTTGATCCACGCCAACACGCTTTGCTAGCTCAGCAAGCCGGCCAGGTCAAAGAAAATATTGAATCAGTCGAGGAATAATTGTGTCAGATAAAGATAGATCAGTTAATCTACCAGCCAATGAAGTAGTGTCTAATTCTATAGTGGCTCGCTTTGATGGAGAAGTTCATTCTGACACCAGAGAAGGATATGAAGGATATATAGTTAATGCGAATATGTTACCTGAGGTCGCGAGTGTACTTAAGGATGAGCTAGGATATGATTATCTCTCTTCTGTAACCGGCGTGGACTATATAGATGAGGATCATATTGAGGTTGTATATCATGCTGATCAGACTACTGGTGGTAAAGGTATAAATATAAAAGTGCAGTTAGACAGAGACAATCCAGTAGTACCAACTCTCGTTCCGATTTATCCCGGTGCTGATTTTCAAGAAAGAGAGGTGTTTGATATGTATGGGGTGCAGTTTGATGGTCATCCCAATCTGCGACGCATATTAATGTGGGACGGTTTTCATGGTTATCCACTTCGTAAAGACTGGAAGGAAGCTTATTATGAGGAAGATGTCAAGCCGTTTGACAGTCGGTGGCCTGGTGGCGATGTTAAGCGGAGCGAAGCAGACAATCCTTATGGAAAAAATGTGAACTACCCTCCTGGATTTGATATCAATAATTGGGCTCCAGAAACTGATGACAGTCTGTATGAAAGCTTGCAAAAGACCACTTCAAATGGTAAGTCACTACATACAGATTCAATAGTAGTAAATATAGGTCCGCAGCATCCTTCTACTCATGGTGTCTTTCGAATGGTTGTAGCTTTGGATGGGGAAACCATTACTGATTTGCAACCTGTTATGGGTTATCTTCATCGCAACCATGAGAAGATCGGAGAACGTAACACTTTTCTACAAAACATGCCTTATACAGATAGACTAGACTATTTGTGCTCTATGAGTAATAACTTTGGTTATGCTCTAGCGGTTGAGAAGCTGATGGGTGTTGATGTTCCAGAAAGAGCACAATATATTAGGGTTTTGATGGCGGAACTTACGCGTATATCAAATCATATGTGGGCTATTGGCTTCCTTTTGAATGACTTGGGTGCTTTTCAAACTCCTGCTTTGTATGCTATACGTGCTCGCGAATTGATATTGGATGTGTTTGAGGCAACTGCTGGGTCTCGTATGATGTGCAATTATATGCGGTTTGGTGGATTGGCTAGAGACTTTCCCGACAAATTACGCGGCGAGGACACAGTACAGTTTATTACTGATTTGGTTGAAAATCGTTTGCCAAAAGCTATCGATGAACTTGACCATTTTTTGACAGAAAATGAAATTGTTCGTAGCAGATGCATTGGAGTCGGAGTTCTTCCACCTGAAAAAGCAATTGCCTATAGTGCTGGGGGACCACTTTTACGTGCTTCTGGAGTGCCATATGATTTGCGCACTGCCGATCCGTATGGTATTTATGATCGTTTTGATTTCGATGTTTGCACTAGATCAAATGGTGACGTGTATGATCGTTATCTAATTCGTGTTGATGAAATGCGTGAAAGCACAAGAATATGTCAACAAGTTATGCGTGACATACCTGGTGAGGGTGAGATTTTTACTGGTAAGCCGCAATATAATGTGCGAGTGCCTGCAGGTGAAAGTTATGGGCGTGTTGAAAATCCCAAAGGTGAGTTAGGTTATTACGTAGTTTCTACTGGTAAGACCAACCCATATCGTTATCATGTACGTGCTCCATCATTTGTCAATCTGACTGTGCTCGGGGAATTGTGCAAGGGACATAAGGTAGCTGACGCAGTGGTTATATTGGGCAGTATAGATATTGTATTGGGTGAAGTGGACCGTTAATAGGGAGCTTTATTATATGTACGGTACTGGAATACTTAAGGGTATGGGGGTAACATTCAGGCATCTGGTGGATTCTTTTGTAGATGACATGCGGTTTCTAGGACAACGCTATTATAGCGATAGCTCTATGAACATTCGGCAAGGGACAGAAGGTCGTGGAGTGTTTACAGTTCAATATCCGGATGAAAAACTTCCTGTACCAGAGCAATTTCGGTTTATACCTTTTCTGCTGTATGAAAATAATGAGGACGGAAGTACTACTGATCGGTGTACATCTTGCGGTATATGTGCAAAAGTATGTCCACCCCAATGTATTTGGATAGAGAGGTCATCTGATCCTGATACCGGACGTCCTATACCTGAGCCAACCAATTTTTATATAGACATTGATATTTGTATGAATTGCGGTTATTGTGCAGAGTATTGTCCTTTTGACGCTATAAAAATGGATCATGATTATGAATTGGCGTCTTATGATCGTACTGAAGCTCATATTTTCGACAAGGCTCGTTTAGACAAGCCGGTTGAATATTATGCTAGTATACGTCCTACCGATTATTTGGCAGAGGAAACAGCACGTGCTGAGGAAATTGCCAAGAAAGCTGCCAAAAAAGCAGCAGCTGCCGCCAAGAAAGCCGCCAAGAAAGCAGCGGCGGAAGCTAATTAGCCCCA
>CAWWAV010000078.1:0-5456 GCA_963934935.1 uncultured Anaerolineales bacterium | reverse complement strand
TACCTCCAATAATATCCAAACAAGGACTTAGGAATATACTTAGAACCATACAATTCTACCTCACATTGTGATCGACACCGTAAGCTTAGTATGTTAATGAAAATATAATGAAAATCATCTATAATTAGTAAAATTATAGCAATAGTAGAAGGAGAGTATTTGAATGAACGTTGCAAATCTTGTAAGTGTATTGGCCAGTATATCTTGGCTATTACTAATAGGTAGTATTCTGTTCGCTGGTGCCAGTGTAGCCCGCGGAGGACGCGCAAAATCATTTGCCAGTCTAGTATTAGGAACTTTTGGTCTTGCCCTTGTGCTATCTACCGTCAGCCAAGGTTTAGTGTTCATACAACCAGAATCACGTGCGGTGGTTATCAGTGCTCTGCAGCAAACAGGAATTCGAAGCCAGGCGCTACAACCAGGCTTACGCTTTATAACACCATTCTTTGAAGATGTAGTCTTATATCCAATAGCAAAACAGACATACACTATGTCCGGAGCAGCAGCTGAAGGTCAAGTTAGCGGTGATGACTCTATCGTAGCACGTACCTCTGATGGTCAGGAAGTACGTATAGATGCTTCAGTAATATTTTCAATTGATCCAAATAAAGTAGTAGACATGCACATAGAATGGCAGAATCGCTACATTGATGGATTGGTTCGTCCTCAACTTCGTGGTATTGCACGTGACTCAGCAGCCCGATATGGCGTTGAAGATATTTATAGCCTTAAACGTGATGAACTTGCAACAGAGATTGAAGACGATCTCCGTACTACCTTAGAATACAATGGGCTATTCCTAGATGACTTCGTACTAAGAAATATCACCTTCACTCCAGAATATGCTGCTGTGATTGAGCAGAAACAAATAGCTGAACAAGAGGTACAGCGTCTGGAATTTGTAGTTCAACAACGAATACAAGAGGCTGAGCAGCTGCGCCAAAAATCTCAAGGTGAAGCTGATGCTGCTGTGATTGCATCAGAAGGTAAAGCTAAGGCAATACTGGTTGAGGCAGAAGCCCAAGCAGAGGCACTAACTAAACTTGGTGAAGCTCTTAAAACAAGTCCCGATCTTCTACAATATACCTACGTACAGGAGCTAAGTGACGACGTGAAAGTCATGCTATTGCCAGCCAACAGCCCTTATCTCTTCAACCTACCTGAAGTCGAAGGCTTAGGCGGTAACGACTAAGTTTAACAACTAAGTTTTAACAATTGGATCTTAAAACAAAAGAGGGCCTAAATGATATGGGCCCTTTTTTTGTTTTAATCAGCGGAGAGGGTGGGATTCGAACCCACGGTGACCGTTTGGCCACAACGCTTTTCGAGAGCGCCCCGTTCGTCCACTCCGGCACCTCTCCCAAGAGGGGCCATTATATACGATATCTATCCTGGTTATCATTCAACAATATTACACAGCACCCTAAGTATTTCTTTTCCGTAATTTTCCCTTCGCCATGGTCCTAGATCCTGGATCAGGCTCAATTCTTTCTGATTACCCGGATTTTGTTCAGCCAAATTCCACAACACTCCTCGAGAAATAATCACATCAGAAGCAACCCCTCTTTTCCTAGCATATACCTTGCGCCACTCCCTAAGAGACTCGTATCTAAGAGATATCAATGGGTCAATTCTTCGACCTTTCGGTCTAGCTGGGTATTTGGCAAGCAGACCACGTCTAATTGCTTTAAGCACACCTTTATGATAGCGTCTAACCTGACCTGGGGTCATACCCTTTATGTCACTTAGTTCATTAACATTTCGAGGACACCGTTTAGCAATATCCAAAAGTATAGAGTTGCCGATGATGCGAAAAGTAGGAACATCCTTCATTGCAGCAATCTGTTCGCGATACTTATGTAGCTCGCGCAGCACAGCACTATTTTTTCCACTAAGCTTGCGAGATCCAGTGATTTTCCAAAAATCATTGTGTGTTCTACTACTAGATTGATTGCGGGTTTTTCGAACACTAGCTTCAGATATACGTTCAAATTCTTCATGCACCTCAGGCCACTGTCGGAGTTTCCGAATATTCATTTCCAGATAATCACGCAATTTCAATAAATAATGTGTATCTAATTGTGCATAAGACAATTGATCATCATTCAATGGTCTTGCAGCCCAATCAGCACGTTGAAACTTCTTGTTAATTGGTACTGAATAATGTTTGGACAAAATAGCAGCTAGACCCACCTTCTCCCAACCCAGTGTTCTCGCAGCTACCATTGTGTCAAAAAGATTATTTACCTTCCAGCCAAAATCGCGCCACAATCCAATTAAGTCATATTCCGCCGCATGAAATACCTTCTCTATATTCTGATTTGCAAAAACTGGTTTCAATATGTCGAGATTGCCAACAGCAATAGGATCAATAATAAAATCTTCTTCACGAGTCGAAAACTGGATCAGACACACTTTTTCCTTGTAAGCGTGAAGAGAGTTAGATTCAGTATCTACTGCTATGACACGCTCACGATTCAACTTGGTAACAACAGTGCACAAGCTATCATCAGTTATTACCAATTGAGCAGGGTTAATGTTATGCATATAGTCTAGAATTATGATTACATTTGACCAGTTGTCAACGTCAATATTGACAATCGATAACCTTTGTGCTAAATTGTGCAATCTAAGGTAAGAGGAGTAAATGCGATATGACAACAGCCAGCGTAGCTACCCCAGCAGCCCCGCTTACACGTAGAGAGTTCCTATATTATGTCTGGGCTGCCTCAATTGCTCTATTCATGGCAGAAATGGGTGGTGCGTTGATTTGGTTTGCGTTGCCTCGATTTAAGGAAGGAGAGTTTGGAGGCGTAATTACTTTGCCTATCTCCGACCTACCAACACCTGACTCAGGTCCTAAGGATTTGCCCGATGTGCGCATCTGGCTTGTGAACCTAGGTGAGGGACGCATTGATGACACTCGCCAACCTGGAGAATATACAGTAAATGGTGGGGTGCGAGCCCTATACAAAATATGCGTACATTTAGGGTGTCTATATAAATGGGTGCCTACCAATGACCGTTTTGAGTGTCCATGTCATGGTTCAAAGTATCTAGCAAGTGGGTCTCGTATCGACGGTCCAGCAACACGCAATTTAGACTCATTTCCAATTGAATTCGTAGATGATGATGGCAATGTACTTGCACAGAGTGGTACGTCAGGAACTGGAAAATCAGAAGAAGGTGGTGCACTTGGAATACCTTCAGGAGCTGTGGCGATACGAATAGATACTGGTCAGCGAGTTGAAGGTGCGTCAAACACTCAACCAGGTGGTGGGATCTAATGTCACCACATTTTAGCAACCAGTAACAGGAGAACTAATATATGTCTCTCTTCCGCATACATGCACCAATTCTTGACGACATTAGGTCAGATGGATTGATGCCTACTCTTATAGCAAAAACGGACGAAGTGGTTACTCGTCTAACTGCTGGGTTGAATGTAGAAGAAATACGGTCTGTTTTGAGAGGGGATCCACCCAAACGACCAAATCCGCGTGTTAAGCCACATGCCGATGGATTTTGGATGCATATGCGTCCAACCTACTTTCACAAAAAAGTTATGACGCTATACCCGACATTCAGATTGGGATGGCTATCTGTATACTTTCTAGTATTTGAGACCATAACCGGTCTAGTACTAATGTTATGGTATACACCTTCACCACTAGTAGCTTTCGAGGACATGCAAAATATAATGAGCAATGTACCTCTAGGGTTAATGATGAGGGATCTGCACCGTTTAGGTGCCGAATTTATGGTCATGGTAGTCCTACTACATATGTTGAGAACTTTCATCACAGGTAGCTACAAAAAACCACGACAATTCACTTGGTTCACTGGTGGTGTATTACTGTTACTAACTTTGTTCCTTAGTTTTTCTGGATACCTACTTCCATGGGACCAACTTTCCTTATGGGCTGTAACAATTGGTGCTTCAATGGCCGAGGCCACCCCAGTAATTGGTCGTGAAGTCAATTTGCTGGTCCGTGGAGGTCCAGATTTTGGAGCAAATGGTTTGCTGCGGTTCTACCTACTGCATGTCTTCGCTCTTCCACTAATAGCATTCATATTCTTAGGTGTTCATTATTACAAAGTAATTATTCACGGACATTCTCTACCTCCTAAAGAAGAGGAGATAGGTGTAGATACGGCTCGCAAAGTACCAATGGAAAAGCGCAGTTACTTCTTACCTGATGTGCTTACTAAAGAAATATATTGGGTGGTTATTTGGACTGCACTCCTTATATTGATGGTTACTGTCGGAAACTGGCATGCGCCATTAGAGCCCCATGCTGATTCACAAGTTACTCCGCTACATACGACTGCTCCTTGGTATTTTCTATGGTTACAAGGTATGTTGAAACTAGGCGATAAGGTATTTTGGGGTGTTGTCGCCCCAGGCATCCTAGTAAATTTTGTGTTTGTACTGCCATATTTAGAGGTAGGTCCAAGTCGCCGATACATACATAGACGAGTAGGTCTGTCAGTTTGTGCGATTAGTATCATTGTTTTTTCAGCACTCACATACATGGGTACTCCATACCATGCAGTTTCGTCGTCCCCAGACCAAGAAGTGGTAGCAGCACTTGTACCACAAACTCATCCAGGGCCTGTTCGTTCTGCCTCGTATGATGAGCTAGTACCAGGGGAGTATTCATCAGATAAATGGAATTCAGCACCTACGGATAACCTACGTGAAATAATGGAAACTTTTGACCATGAAATAAACAAGTATGGTGATGAGCTTCCGGGCGCAGTAGGGATAATGAATATAGTAGACTGGCAAGTTGGACTAAAGAAAATCACTCTTAGCGTAGTTTGGAACAACGGAGAAAACACTTTCACCCAAAATGTGTATGTACATGAAGATTCAAAACATGGACACTAAAATATGACTTGGCGCACTGTTGTCGGTACCCTAGCTACATTTGTTACAACTATCGTTGTAGCCTTCTGGTTAATTAACGAACCAGCTCGCATGAAAGAAGCAGAAGATGGGTTTGCAGGCAGATCCATGGAAGCTGGAGCAGGAATATACGAAAACAATTGTACGCGCTGCCATGGTCCAGCAGGTGGAGGATTAGTAGGTCTGGCTCCAGCAATCAACAACCCTGCTCTTTTTGATGGAACTAGACTTGCAGAAGTTGGTTGGGCAGGAAGCTTAAACGACTTTGTGTACGCCACAATATCTGGAGGACGGCCATTGGCTTCTTCAGGCACAACATGGCCGCAACGAATGCCGACTTGGAGTACAGAATATGGCGGACCGCTTCGACACGACCAAGTACGAGATGTCACCGCATTCGTACTAAATTGGGGAAGAGCATATGAAGAAGGTATTACTGCACTGCAAAATCCTGAAACAGCAACAACATCTATGGAACCCATTGATGCGGTTGGTATAGATATAAACACACCAGAACTACCATCTGGTAATCCTGACGACGGTG
>CAWWAV010000077.1:0-5539 GCA_963934935.1 uncultured Anaerolineales bacterium | reverse complement strand
CACATGATGGTACAGAAAAACAGAATAAGTGAAGGTGCCAGCGCGCGCAAGTTTGTAGAAGAACATTGTGACTGGTCAGTCCTCACTATCTCGTTTGAAAAATTACTTGCCAGCATAACTAGTCTCAAACAATAATTATTAAGCCTTGACAACTATCTGACCTAACAATAAAATTAGAGATAACAATTTACCAGTTGCCGAGGAGAGACCTTCACAATATTAGTGAGCACGTGAGGCACCGAAGGGGCAAATCCAACAAAATGGATGAAACTCTCAGGTAAAAGGACTCGACGACTGTATAACCTCTGGAAAGTCTAATGACACCGACGGGGCAAGCCTTGATGTAATTAGGTGAATCTCTCAGGTCTATGACAGAGGAGACGCTGATCTAGACAGTTGCGTCTCCTTTTTTGTTTTGGATAACACGTATCATTAGGAGGATCACACAATGCCATGGAAAACCCCAGAAGATAGAGTGTACACGGAAACCGATGAGTGGGTAATGCTAGATGGACAGTCTGCTTTGATAGGAATAACTGACTATGCTCAAGATCAACTATCAGACATAGTGTATTTAGAGCTTCCTACAATTGACGAATCTTTCAACAAAGATGATATTTTTGCTACAGTAGAATCAGTGAAAGCTGCTGCCGACGTAAACATGCCAGTCGTTGGCAAGATCACTGAAGTGAATAATGGCCTCGAAGATCAGCCCGAACTTATCAATACAGAACCATACGAAGGTGCTTGGTTCGTCAAGATTGATGTACAAGATGTGAATCAAATTGAAGAATTAATGGACGCAAAAACATACATGGATTACTGTGAATCTCGAAGTTCATAAAATAATAGGACATTTAGGAATACACTTTCCTAACATATGTAAGGCAATCAAAAAATGAGTTATCTACCACACACAGAATTAGATAGAAAGGAAATGCTTGCAGCTTGTGGAGTCGAAAAGCTAGATGATTTTTTCTCAATCATCCCCAATGAGCATCGGTTTCCCCAGCTTAATATGCCAGGACCACTTTCAGAATTGGAAGTACTAAAAGAGTTACAAGAACTGTCGGAATCCAATGCAGAAGCAACTCACCACCCGTGTTTCCTAGGAGCGGGAGCATATCATCATTATGTGCCATCACTAGTTAATCACATGCTGTTACGCGGAGAGAATTTAACCGCATATACTCCATATCAACCAGAAGTATCTCAAGGGACACTACAAACTATGTTTGAGTTCCAGAGCATGATATGCGCTCTTACTGGGATGGAAGTAGCCAACTCAAGCCACTATGATGGTGCAACATCTACGGCCGAAGCCATAATTATGGCTCTCAATCACTTCCGTGGCAAACGCACTAAGATAATCATATCTCCCACGATTCATCCTCACTACCGACAAGTAATAAACACATATACCCAAGGAATGGGATTGACCATCGTGGGCGAAGACAATCTAGAAGCAGATTTGGACGATTTGTTAACGGAACTGGACGATCAGACTGCACTTTTCATCATCCAAAATCCTAATTTCTTGGGAGAGTTGGAAGACTTGCAAGGAATTGAAAACGCAGTTAAGGATGTAGGTGCATTGTTTTGCGTCATATCCAATCCAATTACATTGGGTGCGATGAAACCTCCTGGAGAATACGGAGCTGACATTGTTGTAGGCGAAGGACAACCACTAGGTATTCCCATGTCATACGGAGGTCCTTATCTAGGGTTTTTTGCGACACGTGAAAAATACGTGCGAAAAATGTCAGGAAGACTTGTGGGTGAAACCGTTGACGTAAAAGGCAAGAGAGGTTATGTGCTCACTCTAACTCCTCGAGAGCAACATATACGTCGTGATAAAGCTTCTTCCAATATTTGCACTAATCAAGGTCTAATGGTCACTGCTGCTGCAATTTATCTGTCTGTTTTAGGCAAACAAGGACTGCGTAAAGTTTCGGAGCTTTGCTATTACAAAGCACACTATGCTGCCAAAAAAATAGATAAGATACCTGGTTTGTCAGTACGACAACATCAACCATTTTTTCATGAGTTTGCGGTACATTGTACAAAACCAATAGCAGATATTAACAAAAGTTTGTTTGATGAATATGGGATTATTGGCGGATATGACTTGGGACAAGATTACCCACATCTAACAGACCATATGCTGTTAGCATTTACTGAGATGATTTCAACCGACGAGATAGAGTGTCTATGTGATGCTCTAGGAGAGATATCATGAATACATCTGACAATATTGGAGAACCCACAGTTTATGAATTAAGTAGTCCGGGTCGCAGTGGAATAACTCTACCGAAACCAGACGTTCCTGTTGAAGAGTTACCAACTGATATTATGCGAGGTGATTTAGATCTACCGGAATTAACACAGCTTGATGTAATACGTCATTTTCAGAGTCTGTCTCAATTGAATCATTCAATAGACTCTGGGTTTTATCCTCTCGGTTCTTGCACTATGAAATACAATCCGCGTGTCAACGAGGATGCAGCCCGCTTAGCAGGATTTATGCATAGCCATCCCCTGCAGGATGCAAATACTGTGCAAGGCAATTTAGCTCTTATGTACGAACTACAGGAGTGGCTTAAGGAAATTGGAGGTTTCGCAGCAGTGACATTGCAGCCAGCTGCTGGTGCACACGGAGAGCTGACAGGAATAATGATGATGCGTGATTATCATCTATCTCGTGGAGACAGCATGCGGCGCAAGATATTAATCCCGGACTCCGCACATGGCACCAATCCTGCCAGCACAACAATGAGTGGTTTAGAAGTAATTGAACTACCTTCGGATGCTAGAGGAAACGTCGACATAGATGCTTTAAGATCCGAGTGTGGCGAAGACATTGTAGGACTTATGATAACCAATCCAAACACATTGGGATTGTTTGAGGAACAAATTGAAGAAGTTGTAAAAATAGTACAAGACTGTGGTGGGCTGATTTACGGCGATGGGGCAAACATGAATGCCCTAACAGGGATTGTGCGACCAGGCGACATAGGATTTGATGTCATGCACTACAACCTACACAAAACATTTTCAACACCACATGGAGGGGGAGGTCCTGGATCCGGTCCAGTAGGTGTTTCAGAAAGACTGGTAGATTTTCTTCCGACACCAATAATAGAAATAGTTGAACAAGGAAACGAGCAGGACCCACCACTATATGGATTTGCCACTCCTAAACACACAATTGGTCGCATGAAAGCTTTCAACGGTCAATTTGGCGTATTGGTGCGTGCATACACGTATATACGTGTTCATGGAGCTTCGGGACTCAGGTCCAACTCAGAACATGCCGTACTTAACGCAAATTATTTGCGATCAAAAGTACAAGATGTATATCACTTACCATACGGCCGACCTTGTTTACATGAATTTGTTGTGGAAGGACGCTGGAATGATGCTCCAGAAGTCCATGCTCTCGATATAAGTAAACGCCTAATGGATTTTGGTTTTCACCCGCCTACCAACTATTTTCCACTAATTGTGCATGAGGCATTAATGATTGAGCCTACTGAAACAGAGAGTAGGGAGACGCTAGACGAATTCGCAAATGCATTATTACAAATAGCTGATGAAGCACGTAATGATCCTGAGTTGCTGCTTACAGCACCTCATATTACTCCTTCGGCACGGATGGACGAGGTACAAGCTGCAAGGCAGCTAGTTTTATGCTGCAGACCAAGTTACTTGGCAGATCCACAGTATGTGAATAGCTAAACCTTGTTTGCAGTTGTCCTTATAAAAGCTCAACTCAACTGATTCGTTTAACTTGAAACCTATCTAAATCTCGGGCTACTACCACTGTAGGAAATACTTCAGCAGCTTCAGCAAGAACATCACGGGTTCTGTATCTACGAGAGATATGTGTAAGGTACAAACTACTAACATTAGCCTCTCTAGCTAATTCAGCGGCCTGTCGTGCAGTTAAGTGACCAAATCTCTCTGCAAGAAGCTTGTCACTATCTAGATATGTGGCTTCTATCACTAAAGCATCAGCTTTGTTGCAGTATTCTAGTAAATCATCTGTTGTCCCTGCATCACCAACATGCACTAATTTAGTGCCGGGTATGGTGGGTCCCAAAACATCATCTGGATCAATGGTTTGACCATCAGGCAACTGTATGGAGCGACCTTTTACGAGTTCACGCCTTTCAGGACCATGTGGAACACCTAGTTCAGAAGCCTTTTCATTTAGAAATGGACGTCGTGCAGGTTCCTTGAAAACAAAACCGAAACAGTGACCACCACGATGATTGACTGGGAAAGCCTCCAGTGCAAAAGATTCGTCCTCAAGAATTGGACCTGGTTCCAGCTCTCTAAATTCAATTTGAAATTGTGCCCTTTCACCAGGAAATACAACTCCAAATATCAAATTGCGTATACGGTCCAGTGCGGATCGTCCTGCCCATATTTCAACATGTTCAATTGCTTCCCAACGAGTTAATGTCGAAAGCAATCCTGCTAGACCAAGAATGTGATCTAGATGACCATGAGTAATTAATATTTTTGTGAGTCTCTTAAAACCAAAACCACTGCGTAATATCTGCCTTTGTGTACCTTCACCACAATCTATAAGAAAGCGATATTCTTGATGTAAAACCATATGTGCAGACAGCCCTCTACTTACTGAAGGTGCAGATGCAGAGGTTCCAAGAAAAACAAAATCAAACACTTTTCGTAACTCCTACCGACAAATATAATATGCCTAAGTTAATACAGCTAGATTTATACAACGATTATAACGCATGAAAGCACAGATGTTGACCCATGCCTATGGTATGATTGCAGATTAGTCTTGTAATGAGAATGATATACTGCCCATATATATAACGGGTTAATTTACTATGAAAAGTATTGCGGTTGTTGGAGCAGGATATGTAGGTTTAGTTACTGGTGCCTGCTTTGCGGATTTAGGTAATAAGGTTAAGTGCCTAGATATAGACGAAACGCGCATAAACAATCTTAGGCAAGGAATATTGCCAATTTATGAGCCTGGCCTTGCAGAAATGATAGAACGCAATATAGATTCCAATCGATTAGAATTCACTACCGATTACAGTATTGCTTTACAGGACGCTGAATTTGCCTTCATAGCAGTTGGCACCCCTGAAGGGGTAGATGGTGAAGCTGATTTACAGTATGTGCGCAAGGCTGCAACTACAATAGGCAATACCATGAAAACTCCTCTGATAATTGTCAACAAATCAACAGTACCTGTCGGAACTGGGGACTGGGTAGCGGACATTATAAGAGAAAGTCAAATTGAAACAATCCCTTTTTCAGTGGTCTCTTGCCCAGAATTCCTCCGAGAAGGTAGTGCACTACAGGATTTTATGAATCCACACAGAACTGTGCTGGGTTCTCTTGATACAATAGCAGCTGATCAAGTTGCTCAGCTACATTTACCATTGAGATCTCCAATCATAGTTACAAATCTACGTACCGCTGAAATGATCAAATATGCTTCCAACGCTTTTTTAGCCACAAAAATATCATTCATAAATGAAATTGCCAATAT
>CAWWAV010000076.1:0-5632 GCA_963934935.1 uncultured Anaerolineales bacterium | reverse complement strand
TAACTGATGATGCCAGTCAGATGTTCTATTTGGCACATAAGCTTATAGAATGTGATGGATCACTCACCCATGATGATTGGGTTGCGTGTCTATTACAGTGGGCGGACGAGTCTCCTCATGTAGGAAACATGGGGCCTACTACTCGATTGGTAGTACAAGCTCTCAAGGAAGGCACAGATCCTAACCTTGTAGGTGTTATTGGTACATCAGACAGACAGCCAGCATCGCATGGAGCCACAAATGGTGCAGCGATGAGAGTGGCGCCGGCAGGATTGATTCATCCTGGGGATCTTGATGCAGCTTGTGATACAGCACTTATTACGTGTATACCATCGCACTCTACTCAGATCGCTATTTCTTCTGCATGTGCAATAGCTGCGGGTGTGGCCCATGCGCTTGAAGAAGGCGCAGATGTTTTTTCTGTGGTAAAGGCTTGTCTATATGGTGCACGTCGGGGTGAAGATCTTGCAAATAAACATGGACGCATCGTGCCAGGCCCGAGTATTCTAGTCAGGAGTGAGCTCGCTGTTAATTTAGCACTTAAGGCTGAATCTCTACCTGAAGCAATCAAATTGATTGAAGATAGTATAGGAAATTCTGTAGATGCTTGTCAGTCAGTACCAGCTGCTATTGGTCTTTTTGTGTTTGCAGAGGGAGACCCGTTGGAGTCGATAGTAGGAGGTACTAATATAGGCAATGACACTGATACGATAGCAGCAATTGCTGGGTCTCTTGCCGGCGCGCTTCGTGGTGTTGATGCTATGCCAAAAGATATGTTTGAAACTTTCTGGCAAGCCAATGCTGATGATGAATTCGATATCAATGAACTGGCTGAGGGACTTACAAAAATCGCTCTTAACAATCAAGGAGGATCTTCATGACATCTGTAATTATTGATTGTGATCCTGGTCATGATGATGCGTTAGCCATTCTTTTGGCTGCTAAACATTTGGACGTACTGGGGATTACTACGGTATCAGGCAATGAATCTATTGATAACGTTACTACTAACGCTCTAAAGTTGGTGGAGGTTGGTAATTTGACTCATATACCTGTGGTGCGTGGTGCTGAAGGACCGTTACTTCGTGAAGCTGTTTATGCACCCCAGGTGCATGGCAAATCGGGTATGGATGGTGCTGAAATTCCAGAGCCTACTACCAAGCTCAAAGAAGGTCATGCGGTCGACTTTATTATCGATACTGTCATGAGCACATCTGACGTAGTGCTTTTGCCTATGGGCCCATTAACGAATATAGCATTGGCTTTAAGAAAGGAACCAAGACTTCGTGATCGAGTCAAGCTTATGAGTATTATGGGAGGAAGCAGCACTAACGGGAATATTACACCTACCGCTGAATTCAACATATATGTTGATGCTGAAGCAGCTGATATAGTGTATCAGTCGCAAATTCCTATGTTGATGTCTGGTCTTAATTTGACTCGTCAGGTTTTGGCTAAACAAGAACATATTGATGAGATTCGAGCAATTAATAACCCTACAACAAGTGTGGTAGCTGACCTACTTACCTTCTATTTAGCAACTAGCACACGGCATAGTCATGACGGTGCTGCGATGCATGATCCTTGTGCTGTTGCCGCTATTATAGATCCCACCCTCATAGAATTTGAACCAATGCATGTTGCTGTAGAGACAGCTGGTGCTCATACCTATGGCATGACTGTTTGCGACGATAGACCTGGGTCGGTCAAGTCAAAAGAAGCTAACGTGGAAGTTGCTGTCAAAATTGATAGCGACCGTTTCTTCAAGCTGCTAATTGATACACTAAGGATGTACTAGGGCTCATTTGAGTCTTGCGTAATATATAGTGTCTGGCCGTAATATCTTCCTTGATGTTGATACAGGAGTAGATGATGCGTTAGCATTACTCCTAGCTGCTAGGTCACCTCAGCTTAATGTAAAAGGTGTGACCTGCGTAGCTGGTAATGTACCCATAGATAGAGTTGTGAGAAACACTCTGGACATATTAAATGTTGCCGATGCGTCTCATATTCCAGTTGCTAGGGGTATGGAGTTTCCGCTAGTGGAAAAAATGTTTAATGCTACTGAAATACATGGAGAAAATGGGTTGGGAGGTATAGATTTGCCTGCTAGCCGCTCTACAGTTATTGATAAGCATGCAGTGGAATTTCTGGCTGGGGAAATCGATAACACTTCGGAGAAGGTGACTATTGTGGCGCTTGGACCGCTGACTAACATAGCTACTTTGTTTCGTATTTACCCGAATATTGTTTCGAGTATTGAGCAGCTCGTTATCATGGGTGGTGCAATAGGATCTGGTAATACAACTGCTACTGCTGAATTTAATATTCGTCAGGATCCTGAAGCAGCTGATGTGGTGTTCAATATGGACGTACCTACTTTGCTGTACGTATGGGATGTTTTTACTAAAGTGCGTTTTGACAAGCAAGAAGTTGATGAAATGATTGCCAGTGACAACAATTGCAAGTCTATTGCGGGTAAATTGCTGTTGTCTTATTTGACTACTAAGAAAGAAGATACTGCGGGCATCGGAGATGCTGGTGCGGTAGCATGTTTGTTGATTCCAGAAGAGATAACTACAGCTGTTATGCCAATATCTGTGGAACTTATCGGGGAACATACACGAGGACAGACTGTATTTGACCAACGAAAACGGAAACTAAGTAGGCTGCAACCTAAAATACAAAAATCCATAAGTGGAATGACAGAAGTAGTTATGGATTTAGATGTGGAAAGTTTCCGGAATGCTTTTGTAGATAATATTGTGAAATAGGTTAGACAATCATGGTTCCCAAAAAGATTTATCTAGATGTTGACACTGGAGTAGATGATGCCCTGGCATTACTTTTGGCTGCAAGGTCTCCAGACTTGGATATTAGAGGTGTTACATGTGTATCTGGAAATGTTCCGGTTGATCTTGTGGTCAGAAACACTCTGGACGTATTAGAAGTTGCTGGTGCATCTCATGTACCAGTTGCCAGAGGTATGGATGTTCCTTTGCTGGAGACTATGGTAAATGCTGCAGAAATTCATGGCAAGAATGGATTGGGCGGGATTGAGATTGCACAGAGTGCATCGGAGCCATTAAGTGTGCATGCTGTAGAGTTCTTAAGAAGAGAACTAACAGATGTTTCAGAGCCGATTACAATTGTTGCCCTTGGTCCACTTACCAATATCGCTACATTAATACGCGCATATCCTGAAGTGGTGTCGAAGATAGATGAAATTGTTGTTATGGGTGGTGCAATAGGACCCGGTAATGTTACTCCTACGGCAGAGTTTAACATCCGTCAGGATCCTGAAGCAGCTGATATAGTATTTGGTTCTGGTATACCTATATTGCTGTATATTTGGGATGTGTTTATAAAGGTAGCATTTGTTCGTTCTGAGATAGAATCGTTCTCTAATAGCAGCAACAACAGTGTTGCTCTGGCAGGAAATTTACTCATGTCAATGTTAGATAGATTTGGCAGACCTAAAACTAGTATTGGTGATGCAGGAGCAGTTGCGTGTATATTAAACGCTAACGCAATAACAGCGAAGCAATTACCTGTTGCGGTGGAATTGTCTGGCAAATATACTCGTGGTCAAACTGTTGTTGACCAACGTCCCCCGGATTTGGCTGATCTTGAAGAAGGCGATTTGCAAGTTGTGATGCCAAATACTATACGGGTCGTAGTTGATGTGGACGTGAATGGTCTTCGAGATACATTTGTCGAACATCTTGGAAAATAAACTAAGTATAAAAGGAGTATTATGTCTGAAATACTTGACATGCCTAAACTCATAAGAGAAGCTTCTGAGAAAGAGGGTGACGTGTGGATGCCTATTGCGGACTCGTGGCGCGAGATTTGCACAACGTCCTCGGTTATGGGTAGAGAGTTTGAAAAACAGCAAAATGTACTTGAAAATATTGCGTTAGATTTGCAGAAAAGAGGTGTTAAACATATCCTAATACTGGGATCGGGCGATTCATGGTTTGCCGGCATGGCCGTCTGTTATGCATTTGAACATTATGCTGGAATTACTGCCATACCTATACAGGCGTATGAGTATGCCATGTATGGTAGTTTGATAGCGGATGAGAATAGCGCAGTAGTTGTCATAAGTTCAAGCGGTAGACCTACTACTACCTGGGATGCGCTGGATCGCGCATTGCAGACCGAGTCATATGTTGTGGGGATTAGCGACACGGATTATGAAGGAAACCCGTTTCTGGAAAAACCACATGCAAGTATCAATCCGAGTGCTAAAAAATTGGGAATGCCAGCACAGACTACGACAGTCACAATTGGTTTACTAATCAATTTAGCTCTTATTATGGGTAGGGAGTCCTCTTTCTTAGCTAAGGACACATATGATGATCTAGTTGCACAGTTGAGAAATATTCCCAATCAAATACTTGGGTTGTTGTCGTCTGTAGATGAGGTTTTGGCAGATGCAGCCAAGCATGGTGCACTGCATAGGATACATACAATTATAGGCAGTGGACCCAACTATGGTGTTGCTCATGTCGCTTCTGCTCTTTTAGCAGAAGGTCCTCAATTCACTGGACACCCAATGCCGGCAGAGGAATATCATCATGCTTTACGTGGTCGTACCATACAAAAAGGTGATCCGGTTTTGCTTGTTGCCCCATCAGGACAAGGATACCCACGCGTGGTAGAAGCTAGTAGTGACTTAAAGGAACTGGGTGCCTACGTCATGGCTGTTGTTGATGAAGGAGAACAATCAATAACCGCAATAGCAGATAACAGTGTCCATGTACCGTCTGTTGATGAACCAATGTCACCATTGCTTACTCTTCCTCCCGTGCAAATGTACAGTTTATATCTGGCATCTGAAAGAATAGCTGCTGGTTATCAACGTCCATTAGTCAATTGAGTGAAAGCTACCTTGCTCTGGGAGGTATTATTATCGATGACCTTGTGTATGAAGATGGAACTACATCGATGGGCGTGCTTGGCGGAGGTGGGTTATACGCAGCACTAGGGTCTCGAATTTGGTCAGAAGACGTTTGTATGGTGGCTAGAGTTGGACGTGATTTTAATGTTACATCTATATCTGAAAAAGGATTACGTACAGAATATATTGAGTTGACTTCTTTACCTACACCACGTGCATGGCAGTTGCTTGATAGTAATGATGAGCGGACGCAAATCCCCCGGGTGTCAGCTGAGGATTGGTACTCACAGTTAGTAGTTGAGCAACATGATATACCAGATATCAGTAACCTCACCGGATTGCATATCTTGGGGAGAGGTTCAGAAACTGAGTATGACATAATGAGTCTATACTCTAAGAAAGGGACTACAATAAGTTATGAGCCTGTTGTCGATCACAATACTGACACTAAGCGAATTGCGGCTATCATACGGTGTTTGCGAATGGTGAATATATTCTCACCAGACCTACTGGCATGCGAAATATTAGCGGATGTGCAAGATCCTACTGATGCTGGAAGATGGTTTGCTGAACGAGGACCTCAAGTTGTGGTACTACGCATGGGCAAGCAAGGTGCTATGTTATATGAGTCGGACCATAATGAGGTGTGGAAGATACCCTCTTACGCAAACAGTATAATTAATACTGTCGGTGCTGGTAACGCATTTTGTGGTGGTTTCTTAGCAG
>CAWWAV010000075.1:0-5718 GCA_963934935.1 uncultured Anaerolineales bacterium | reverse complement strand
ATCAGGACTAACTCTGAGCGAACAACAGATGGACGAAGTCTGCGCTGCACTACATAAAATACTGACATAGCATTATTATCGATACGTGGACACTCCTAAATCAGATACTGCAAATTTACTGAATTACCTTTACAATCATCTGTCAGACCACTGGTGGACAGTCGGTATGAGGGCTACTGCGCATACGATCCTCGGCAACAATACTAGTACAAACGGAACAATCCTCGAAGTAGGCTGTGGAAATGGCGCATATTTATGTGAATTGTCAGAAAAATACATCTCATACCCAACAATCGGTATGGATATAAATACACAGGCTCTTGGACATGCAAAAAATATCGCTGACATCCAAGGAAGTTTGTTACAAGGCGATTTTCATCATCTGCCCTTCGCAAAAAACAGCATGGTACTATCTGTAGGCCTAGATGCATTTGATCAAACCCATGCAAATATGAAGATTGCTCTATCTGAAATCTTTAGAACACTAATTGAAGACGGTTTATTACTGATAAGAGTTAGTGCACATCCATGGTTGCTAGGTCAACATGACCAATCATTTGGAACAGGCCGTAGATACACTAAGAGTGAAATATGTGAGGGTATAACGAAAGCAGGTTTTCAAATTGAGCGATTCACTTATGCGAATTGCATTATGCTCTTACCAGCAATCATAACGCGCATAGCCATTAATATAGGACTGGCAACAGTAGAAAATCAATTTGAAACCCCAAATATATTGAATATTTTGCTCACAAAAATACTGCTATTGGAAGCATCATTGTTAAAGTGGATTAATCTACCAACTGGTCTGAGTATATACATTTTGGCC
Organism: uncultured Anaerolineales bacterium; assembly: GCA_963934935.1. Lineage (GTDB taxonomy): Bacteria > Chloroflexota > Anaerolineae > Anaerolineales > UBA11657 > UBA11657. The sequence goes on along the minus strand of CAWWAV010000075.1, from coordinate 4,889 downwards.
CGAAAGCCTAAATAAGTCATGTTTGTTTGTACTGTTCTACCCACTTATAATGAGGAAGCAAATATTGTATTGCTTGTTGAAAGCCTTCTTAATAACAAACAAGGTTCCAACATGGTATTAGTAGTGGACGACAACTCTTGTGATGCCACTGCTGAAAAAGTACGTAAACTATCAATTAAATACAACAGATATGACAAAATTAAAGTTGCCCTCGTTCAACGTAGAAATGACAGAGGACTTACTACTGCAATACAATATGGTATAGATGTAGCTACAAAAAGGTATGGTGCCAATATAGTTACTTGGATGGATTGTGACCTGTCTATGCCGCCTGAAGATGTTCCGCAGTTGCTTAAGCCATTAGTGGAAGGAGCAGCAGACATAGTTATAGGATCACGATGGATTAGCGGAGGCGCAGATATTGCACATGGATTAATGGCTCGTACCTTGAGCAAGCTAATAAACGGCTGGGCTCAAATTTTGTTGGGCAATGACATATCTGACTATACAAGTGGTTTTGTAGCAGCCAAGACTAAAGTACTGCAAACACTTCGACTTCAAGGAGACTATGGTGAATACTGTATAGATTTTATTTGTAGGTCAAAGCGAAATGGATACAAAATTGTTGAAATACCTTATGTGTGTGTGCCCAGGACAAAAGGACAAAGTAAGACAGGACTTAACCTATATGATTACTTGATGAGGGGACGCAAATACATAAGTACAGTGTGGAAGCTGTTCATATACAAGCAATCAGTGTGACACATCTTTACATAAAATTCAGCCCCATACAATGTAACTCTCTATATAATTTGAGGCGCAACTACCAAATCTCACATTTGCTATATTTTAGATAACCATGCCAACAGTCAAAGACATATTCCGCGGGAGATATCAGCCGCTATTAGTGTTGGTAATAGTTAGTCTGCTTGTGAGGTGGACAACCTATTACTACTACTATCAGCTATATACTGATGTAGGTGGCTTACACTTTTCCCCAATAGCTGATGAAGCCAGCACATATGAAATACTTGCACGGCAAATATTGTCAGGCAATGGGTTGTCACATGAATTGTTCTCTTATCGTCCACCACTACAACCGATGTTTATCGCCTTGACCTACCTTGTATCTGGAAGCACCAATCCTTTGATTGCTGTATTTCTACAAAGTTTTATTAGCACAGGTGTAACAATACTTACATTTATCATAGCCAAAGAACTAAATATGTCTAAACCTGCACAGTTTTTTGCTGGACTAATAGTAGCTTTGGATCCAGCATCCATAATCATTGGGATGACATTGATGGCCGAGACATTGTCAAATATATTTATAGCTACCAGTATGATTTTCATCATACGTTTAATGCGCAGCCGTAACATGCGTGACGCTGCTGCAGCAGGAGCCGCAATTGCACTGGCAACATTAGCACGACCAACAGCAATTTACTATTGGGTGCCAATTGTATTAATAATTCCTTTGTTAGTGCCTGGATTAATTCGTAAAACTACAATGTTGGTCATTATATTTGCGATAGGAGTTTTACCATGGTATTTACGTAATCAAATTCACCACAACGTTTTTACTTTCTCAACTGTAGGTAATTTTGACTTATTGTTTTATGGTGCGGTTTCAGTAAAAAGTAAGGCTACCGGACAAAGCCCCCAAGAACTAGAAGCGCAATTTGCATACGAACTAGATCAACGACTAAACCAAGGTGGATCACGCGACAATTACAACTATTCCTCTAAATGGAAATTTCTTGTTTCAGACAATCCCCACGTGAATTCTGAAATCAGTAAAATGGCATTAGAAGTGTTTCGAGAACATCCAATGGAGTATGCAACAACTATTTTTAGACCACTAATAAAGATATTTGCTATGACAAATTACCTCAAAGTGTTAGGGCCGATGCATGGACTGGAAATTGTATTTAATCTATCTCTATACACTCTGGCACTATTCGGAATTGTCAGGTCATGGATCAGTCGAAACCATATTTTCCTAGTTGTCACATTACTCCCTATAATATATTTCACAGCAATTCCTGTGCTTTCACGTGCTGGTTCAGGTATGGATACTCGCGCACGAACACCCTTTACTTTTTCGCTAGCTATATTAGCGGCACAAGGTCTTTACTGGATGTGGCAAAGGTACATCAAAAACACCGAGATATCCTAGTTACTTGTCACTACAACAATACCATGTTAAAGTACTGTGGAGCCATTAATAAAGCTTCGTCAAAAAGTTTTGACATGTACGGTATGGAGAAATGCCAGCAACAACAATTCCTGACATCGTAATTGGACGACTCCCAGTGTATCTACGCGCATTAACACAATTTGAAATTAGTGGCAATAAAGTCACTTCATCACATGAAATGGGTGAATACCTGGGCATCAGTTCAGCTCAGATTCGTAAAGATTTGTTACATTTTGGTGAGTTTGGCAAGCAAGGTACCGGATACAACATAAGATATCTCAAAAAACAGCTGGAAATCATACTTAGAGTAAACCAAGAATGGGATGTGGCTCTAGTCGGTGCCGGAGGAGTAGGAAACGCCATAGTAAATTACGCCGGATTTCGAGGCAGGGGATTCCGTATAGCAGTAGTGTTTGACAACGATCCAACCAAAATCGGTCAAAAGATTAATGAGTTGGTTATACTGTCAACTAACCAAATAAAAACAAAGGTAAGTAAAATGAAGATTAGAATTGCTATGGTAGCAGTACCGTCTGATGAAGCTCAAACTGTTACCAACAAACTTGTAGATGCTGGCATTGAGTCAATTTTGAATTATGCTCCGACTAGCCTGACAGTGCCATCTAAGGTTCGTATACAACACATAGACCCCGTAGTAGGTTTACAGCATATGACCTATTATCTGTAAGTCTGTATAACTAAACACTAAATTGCTTTACAAACCGAGATTGTTTAGATTTTAGGCAAATGCGGTCTCATGATTTCATACATTTCTAGTGCTCGGCTAGCGCCTATAGATACACAACCAATAGGATTATCTGTTATATAGGCCGGAACACCAACTGATTCGGACACCCGTTGCTCCATACCTCGCAAGAATGCACCACCTCCACATAGAACTATGCCACGATCAATCGCATCTGAGGCAAGCTCAGGCGGAGTCTTCTCCAAAACTGCCTTGGCTACTGAAATTATAGACTCTAGTGGTTCCTCAATTGCTTCAAAGACATCTTCTGAAGTAATTACTGCATCGCGTGGCAAACCAGTCACATGATCACGCCCCTGAATTTCCACGGCAAGAACTTCATCTAGAGAAACAGCCGAACCAATCCTAATCTTTATCTCTTCTGCTGTTATCTCACCAATCACTATGCCATATTTCTTGCGTACATAAGTCACTATAGCATGATCAAGTGTCATGCCACCTACACGTGCAGAATGTGCGATGACGATACCGTTAAGAGCTACTATTGCGGATTCGGTAGCACCACCACCAATGTCCAACACCATGTTTCCTGCAGGAGTACCGACAGGTAGACCAGAACCAATAGCAGCTGCTAATGGTTCATGAATTAAATACGCCTCTCTACTACCTGCCTCTTTGGCTGCTTCATGCACAGCTCGACTCTCCACGCTTGTAGCTCCATAAGGAACACTCAACATCACCCGTGGTTTGAAAAGTCTCATTGGGCCACAAACTTTAGTCAAGAAATAATGTAACATCCGCTCAGTTACCTCATAATCAGCTATCACACCATCCTGAATTGGTCTCATAACCTCTATGCTTTCAGGTGAACGGCCAAACATCTCTCGAGCCTCTTGTCCTATAGAAACAATCTTTTGCTCATCTACACGTATAGCTACTACACATGGTTCATGCAGCACTACATCACCGCCCTCTGACACGAGAACGTTGACTGTTCCTAAGTCTATGCCAATGTCTTTACCAAAAAGAGCCATTGTAAATTTTAAATTGAAATCCTAGAAAATTTAAAGATATTATCCAACGTCTTCCAAGCCAGGAACGCTTGGTGTATCTCGCCGTCTACTTCCCACTCGCAACCTTACATTTGCTCTTTCTAGCGCAAGACTAATGTTTTGTCTAATCTCGGGAGTCACTTCTTCAGAAGGACCTCCACCTTCTAGAAAACTAATAGCACGGTCTCGTGCATCCTTAGCACGTGCTACATCTACTTCATCTGCATGCTCTGCAGCATCAGCTAATACTGTAATACGGTCAGGTCTAACCTCTAATATCCCACCACCAACAGCAAAGGTTTGCTCTAATTCGCCAGCGACAACACGCAACTCACTGACATTGAGAGTAGTCAGCAGAGGACTATGATTAGGTAAAATACCCATGCGCCCATCGGCACCATCTACAACTACCATGTCAACTTGCTCAGAATATACCAACCTTTCCTGAGTTACAATCTCACATAATATCGTCATTGGTTATTTATTCTATTCTTAACTGCTTTGCTCAAGATCCTTAGCTTTAGCTAGAGCTTCTTCGATTGTACCTACAAACATAAATGCCTGCTCTGGTATATCATCATGTTTACCATCCAAAATCTCTTTGAATGATCGAATAGTTTCTTGTAGTTTAACATATTTGCCTGGGATACCTGTAAATTGTTCAGCTACGTAAAATGGCTGTGAGAAAAAGCGCTCCAACTTACGTGCTCGAGAAACCAAAAGCTTGTCTTCCTCAGAAAGCTCATCCACACCCAATATAGCAATAATGTCTTGCAAGTCTTTGTATCTCTGAAGCACACGTTGTACTTCTCTTGCTACCTCGTAATGCTCTTCACCAACAATGTTTGGGTCTAGAATACGACTAGTGGAAGCCAGGGGATCAACAGCAGGATAAATGCCTTTCTCAGCTATAGGTCGTTCTAGTGCAATA
>CAWWAV010000074.1:0-5721 GCA_963934935.1 uncultured Anaerolineales bacterium | reverse complement strand
ACCGTTCCGTCCGTTATTCCATACAATCAGAATAAATACTATGCCACTTAACACATGTAGAGCATGCATTCCTGTCATTCCATACAACACAGCACCAAAAGCGCCATCTTGTGGCCTAATATGACCCTGCCATTCAAACCCTACAACCCCTATCAAAAATACAACCCCAAGACTTGCAGTAACTAACAAGCTATTTAGGAAAGTTTCCCTATCATTATGTACTATAGCTGTCTCAGCACGATTCATGGAAAAGCTGCTAGCCAAAAGAATAACGGTTACGATAATGCCTAGATTCTGATCCAGATCAGGCCGAGTGTCACCCCAAAGATAAAAACGCGCCGCTAGTAAACCGATAAACAAAAAAGCTTCTGACACAAAGAATAACCACAGACCCAAACGATTATTCGTAAGCTGTTCACGGTATTCTGATAATGAACTAGTCTCTGTACTCATTAATGACTCTCTCCTTCCAACCACAGACTAGAAACATGCATAAAAAACTGCAAAATAATAGCTGCTTTGATAAAAGCAATTAAGAACATGGCTACGGTAGATGCACCAATCATATTGGCAACAAATTCTATTGCAGTCAAGAACGCCAGCCACAAAAGCACCATTACTCCAGTACGGTAAGCACTAGATAGCCTAGCCTTACTTGCCAAGGTGTCATCACGCTGCTTTTTCCATGCTAGTTGTTCCATCACATCTACAGGACCTGTATCCGGAGGAACAACTAGAGCTCCACCTGATATCAGGAGATTGAGTTGATATAAGACCACTGCTAAGGTTACGGCAATACCTATTATGTTGATCACAATAAATACCACCACCGCTACAAAAATTGTAGTACTATCCATCAGAAATTACTTGCCTCCAACATCATTATTGAAGTACCTTATCTGTCTCCATACCATTGGCCGACTCCATACTTGTATATACTGACCCAGGTAAACCATAATCATACGGTTCACCTACAATCTCAAAAGGAGTAGCATAACTATGCTCAGGAATCGGTGAAGGTATTTGAAACTCCGGCGAACGTGATCTCCACGGGTTATCCTGAGCTTTCTGACCATTACGAGCGTGATACCAAAGATTGTATATGCACACAAGTACTGATACAGCAATAACAATACCTGCTACAGTTATTGCTAAATGATATGGTTCAATACCTAGGGCCGGATCATAATCTGCTATACGTCTACGCATTCCTTTCAAACCCACAAGTGCTTGACCAATACTCTGTACCCAGAATGCAGGAGTCATCAACCAAAAATGTAGTTTGCCCAATTTCTCGCTATATTGACGCCCCGTAGCTTTCGGATACCAGTAATATAGGGCCGCAAAAAACGGGAATACAAAGCCGCCGAACATTGTGGCATGGAAGTGACCCACAACCCAATAAGTGTCATGTAAAAACAGGTCTGTCGCAACAGTACCCGCTGGCGGACCCGTCAAACCACCAATAAGAAATACTGATATGGCTCCCAATACAAAAAGCATAGGCGTTGGGAATGTAAGTTTCCCTTGCCACATAGTTCCTAACCAACTAAAGAATTTCACTCCTGTTGGAACAGCTACTAACATTGTTGCCAGCATAAATGGAATACGGAGAAAATCGCTCATACCTGATACAAACATGTGGTGTGCCCACACCAAGAATCCAAGTAGTGCGATCGACATACTAGAGATAGCTATCCATCTGTATCCAAACAACGGCTTGCGCGCAAAGACTGGGAGTAGTTCGCTAATTATTCCCAGTCCCGGTAAAATAAACACATATACGGCTGGATGAGAGTAGAACCAGAACAAATGTTGGAATAGCACTGGATCACCTGGAGGTACTCCAGCAGCTGCAGCAGCATCTGATATGAACGGATCGAAAAATCCCATACCAAGTACCCGCTCTGTTACAACCATCAAGAAGGCCAAACCAATGAATTGCGTAGCTGTGAGTTGAAGTATTGCTGTTGAAATAGAAGCCCACACAAAAATAGGCATGCGAAACAAACTCATTCCCGGAGCTCTCATTTTTCCAACTGTTACTAACAAATTAAGTGATCCGACTATGGAAGACAGACCAATCATGTAAACACCTAGAAAGAACAGTTGTACTCCAATTGGAGCACGCGCACTCAATGGCGGATATCCTGTCCATCCCGTATCCCATCCACCGACAAACAGTGCTGTAATCAGAAGTATCGCACCCGGCACGTTTATCCAGTAACCAAACGCATTCAAACGTGGGAAAGCCATGTCAGATGCACCTATCATCAATGGTACTAGATAGTTAATCATTGCACCTACACCTAGCAAAATACTTACTATCATAATAATGCCATGGGCACTTATAAAGGAATTATAGGTGTTATAAGTTATATATTGCATACCGGTGGCTACAAGCTCTAATCGGAAAATTATTGCCAATGTACCACCTACCAACATCACAAATATTCCAGTGACTGCATATTGAATTCCTATCACCTTGTGATTGTAATCTACGCTTAGGTATCGGAACCATGCAGGTTTACCACTGGGAGGACCATGAACCATAGGAGTCTGCATTCCTATCATCCATTTTCCCCAATCAGTTAATGCGCCCACACCTATCATGAAACCTATAGTACCTGTAACTGCACCAACAACCCAAGCTGGCTCTGCTGCCCAATACTCATCCAGCCCCATAAAAAACCTGACAAGCCATACCAATCCCATACCAAACAATGTACCAAACAACTGTCCCAACAATCCACGAACTAGACCAATTGTAAGGAAAAATGGAGGCTGCCAGCTAGGTTCTTCCTTCGCAGGAGACGTACTTATATCCTCTCCGAATGGCTGCTCACCAACACCTACTTCTTCTATTTCTGGATCTTCAATATCGTCACTGGCAACTGCTGAAACTTCAAGTTCACTAAATTCATCTTGCTGGTCATCAGTCTCTTTAACCATCTCAACTTCACTAGCAACAGACGTACTAATATCACTTTCTTCTTCGGTATCTGCTGCAGTCTCTTCAAAAACATTCTCGGCATCATCTTCTACGACATCTGCGACCACCACTGCCTCATCTTCCATGTCCAAAGCGCCATAACCAACCCCTTCAGTAAAATACGTATAATTGGGTTGAATATCCTCAGTCAAATCTATTGTCTCGCCTGCTTCTAACTGCTTGGTGCAATCAAGTATGACAGCATCACCTTGATCATTTTTGCCCTCATAATGTCCCTGCAACCCAGATCTAGCAATGTATTCACCGCCTTTTGCATTATAGTCGGCAGGTACAGCTTCTTCCTCAAAAATAGCCTCATAAGGACATTCTGGGATACATGCGCCACAATCAATACAAGTTTCCGGATCAATGTAAAACCACGGCCATTCCTTCATCGGCTTACCCGGAATAATACACTCTACGGGACATACCTCCACACAGGAACTGTCACGCAAACAGAGAGAGGTGATAATATGGGTCACAAGTTGCCTCCACCAATTTCAAACGATATTGCAATAATCATTTAGTCTTTAATAGTTTTAATATATGCTATAAGATCTTCAATGTCATTTTCTGACAGAATTTCTCCGTAGTTAGCAGGCATCAAATTCTGGAAACCCTTGACAATCTGATCGCCCGGATACAGTATGGAATGTCGTATATAGTCCTCATCGGCTATAACGCTAGTTCCATCGTCCAACTGCTCTTGACGGCCATACAAATTGAGCCAACTCGGACCCACTACTATAGTCCCATCCAGAGAGTGACACCCTATGCATCCTTGGGTTTGATACAGCTGCTCTCCTCGAGCTTCAGGAGTGTCAAGAGCCGCCACCCTAGCTGTCTCCGCTCCGACCCAGCTGTCAAATTCTGACCTTTCAAGAACCCTGACATCAGCTAACATTTGAGAATGCCGAAGTCCGCAAAGTTCTGCACAACGAACTTTGTAGTTTCCAACAACTGTAGGAGTCACCCGCAACAAATTGACTGCTCCCGGAACGGCATCCTGTTTAACCCTAAATTCTGGCACCCACAAATCGTGGATGACATCTGTAGAAGTAATCTCAAATCTGATTGGTTGATTTACAGGCAGTACAAGCTCGGTGGATGTTAGTCCCTGCTCAGGATAATCAAACCTCCAAGACCATTGCGCACCAGTCACCTCAACAACCATTTCGTCTGGAGAAGACGCAGTCACATCTCGCAAGGTCACTACTCCGATATACCCCATAACAGCTACAATAATGAGTGGGATAACAGTCCAGGTAATCTCCAATTTGGTGTTACCATGGATGTGCTGACCATCAGAAAGATCTCCTGGCTCACTTCTAAAAGCAAAAATGCTGTATAGCATAAACACAACTACTAGAGCAAACAAGAATGCTATTAACTTCAAGTGGATTCCAAATAACCAATCAATTGTTACACCTTGAGCACTTGCTAGAGGTGGCAACAAATCAGCGGAGTCAAGCAGCACAGCGCCAGCTACTGTGACTAGAACAACTATGATTGTCGCAACAACAAAATGTCTCACACCCACTCCTTGTATATTTAGCTCAACACTATCCCAGTGCCCATGATAGCTGTCTCCACAAACAAACAGCAACTACTTTGTGAAATAACACGCTAACGCCGAGATTATACCAGAACACCCGTTTCAGCAAAGGATATTTATGATGATTTTGTGATGATTGTTGTATACTAAATTCCTATGATAAATCTTATTGTGCCACCACTTATTATTGCTTTGACGATTGGTCCTATCGTATCTAAACAACAAGTAGAGCGTCCAAGCACGACACTAATTGTAAATATCACAAATCCCAAGGAAGGCGACCTAGTAGATGACAAAGTGCAAATTATAGGCACCGTTGGCAATGCCGAATTCGATCATTACGAACTACATTTCGCCCTATACCCCAATCCAACAAATACTTGGTTCCCAATTGTTTTGTCAGGCACTATCCCAGTAATCAATGGAGTATTAGGACAATGGGAGACTAATGGTATATCAAATGGACAATATATTATACAACTCAGCGTATTTGATTCTGAAGAAAATCTAATGGCTAAAACTAGAGTAAACAATATATCTATAAACAGTGAGCAAACATTTAGTCCTCAAACCGCAATCCCTACAGTGACAGATACCGACACTCCCAACTTCAGTCCTACTACCACTCCGGTGCCCAACCCGATCGGCAATTCACAAAAGTCATTCTTGTCCAAAGTCCTGTATGAGCAGCAACAAGAAAATGATCACATTAGCACATTTGGGAAAGGGGCAGCATATTCTATTTTTACATTTCTGACACTAGGATTTTATCTACAACTACGTAGATTCGTACGTCCTCATTTACGGCGACTACTGAGAAACATCAGAAATGATTTGCGCAGATCTTAATCCTATCAGTTGCCTAGTCTAGATGTTACAATTAATTGACGATCTCAACTCAAACAAGATGTCTTACAGTATCATGTCAACAAATTAAATTGGATAGCCATAATGGAAAAGTATTTAATTGTAGGGCTAGGTAATCCGGGCCAGGCATATGCACGCCAACGTCATAATGTAGGCTTCATGACGTTAGATGCAATATCACGAAAACACAACGTGACATTCACCAAGCACAAAAGTAAAAGTCTTATAGCAACCTTGCGACTCAACAATATGAGCGTCATATTGTCAAAGCCCCAAACTTTCATGAACTTAAGTGGTCAATCAGTAC
>CAWWAV010000073.1:0-5778 GCA_963934935.1 uncultured Anaerolineales bacterium | reverse complement strand
CTTGCTGAGCACAACATGAATTTGTTGGGTTTTCACAATAAATAATTGTTAATTGTCTGAATTGAGTTAACTTCACTCAATGACATTATTTGTTATTGATAACATCAATCATAAGATTAGGGTAATCTGTAACAACACCATCTATTCCTTGTTGTATTACAAGTTCCATTTGATCGGATTCATTGATGTTTACTGCGTGAACTCTTAAACCTCGTAGACGTGCCGATTGCATTAAATTAGGTGTAATAAGTCGTAAGCCGTACCAAGTTGGTGGCAACTCCACTAAATGAAATCTTGGGCTATAGATAGGTGTCAAGAATGCTGCATTCAGTGCAGTAAATACCTTTTGCTCTTTACCACTAGCGGACGTGGCTATTTCTGGACACGTTTTTCTAAAATGTTCAAGCACCAAATCATTATCGGCCGTTACTAACACCTTTTGATTCATATTGTTGTCTCGTATATTCATGCAGAGAAGGTTTGCTGCAAACAACTCATCATCCTTAATATCAACATATATTTGTATGCTATTTATTTCTGCAAATACTTCAGCAATGGTTGGTATGGTGATACTCTGGCCACGGTATTTGAATGTTAATCCAGCGTCCTGAGACCAGTGATAACCTGCGTCTAGATTTTGTAATTCAGTTAGAGTTAACTGGTTCACAGCCCCAAATCCATTGGTGGTTCGCTCTACAGTATTATCATGAATAGCAACAAGTGTATTATCTAAGCTCATTCGTGCATCCATTTGTATTGCATCACTGCCGATTAATTCAGATTGTTGGAAAGCGTACAGAGTGTTTTCTGGCCAGAGTCCTAAGCCTCCTCTATAAGCTATTGTTTGTGTGGTATTCCCGTTTTCACTATCGTTATAGAAAGGATGGGCCGGTGCAGATTGTGCTGATGTTGTAAGCAATCCATAGGTAAATAGACACATCAATATGATAGCTATAATTGCTACAAAAGATCTTTGTGCTTTCTTATTTAACTTTGTCTGGACAATCAAAACAGAATTATTGTGACCGTGAGTGACGTTTCTTGCCTTTATACATTGGAGCAGTGATAGGGCATATGGTACTTATTGCAGGATTTAAAAGACGGCTTTCTAACCTAGTGCCAAGGTCAGATTTGTCAGCGGATGTTGTGATAACAGTAGGAAGACGTGTCACATATCGATGGTCAATAAGCTGCATTAGTTTTTCTCGTGCCCATGGAGTTGCACTTTCCATTGTGAGGTCGTCTAGGATGAGTAGTGGTGTGTTACGAAGTTCTGCAAACTGTTTGTCGAAGCGCACCAGTGAGTCTGGACTGAATGTGGCTCGCAAATGATCGAGCAGATCTGCCGAAGTGATAAATAGGGCTGGACTACCATTCCGCACGCGATAGTTAGCTACCGCAGCCGCCAAATGTGTTTTCCCACAACCGTGACCACCAATTAATAACAACCATCCTTCCGGATGTTCGGCAAAGCTCTTGGCAGCTGTGGCTGCAATATCTAGTCGCTTGTGATGTTCCGACTGGATTTCACCTGCTCGAGATTCGAAAGTTTCAAAGGTTTGTCGTGAATGTATAGGTAGAGAGGACAAGTCGGTTTGGTCAGAGTCAGCCCTACGAAAATCAGGTGCTTGTATGATTAATTTACGTACTAAGTCTATATCTACAAGTCGACTTCTGATGCGCGGTTCTATACTTTCTAGGTTTACATTGCAAGTTATTACAGTTGGCAGGGATGCATTATATCTATGATTGATTATTTGATAAAGTTTTTCTTGAGCCCACTGGGTAGGATTCTCAGCACCAAGGTCATCAAGTATTAAAAGGAATATATTGCGTGTTTGTTCAAACAAATCATCATAATCAATGGTAGATCCTGGAGCGAATGTAGAACGTAGGTGATCAAGCAAATCAGGAGTGTTCACAAATAGCACATCCTGACCTTGAGACAAGCAATGATTGGCTATAGCAGCTGCAAGGTGAGTTTTTCCACATCCATAGCCGCCATGTAACATGATCCATCCTTCAGGTTTGTCTGCAAAACGACGTGCCTGTTCAAATGCTCTCTGCAAACTATCCTTTTGTCTTGGTTCCGTTGTGTTACCTGAAGGAATGAAGCTATCGAATATCTTTTTAGACAGTGGTCCTAAACTAGAGAAAAGTTGTTTTTGCTCAGTAACTGCACGTTGTATGTCTTCAAACCGGCAAGTACAAGGATACAGCCGGCCAAAATCTGGGTCATCTATGTCGGCATTCGAGCTGACAAAACCTATACCAAGGCAATTAGGACAGTCCGCATCTCCGAATCCAGCCACATTTGTAGAGTTGCTGTTAACTGTCGAGGTACTCGAGGTATTTGCGGCGAGTTTTTTCAGTATCTGATTTGCCTTTTCCATATTGACTATCCTTTCCTTCACGCTTCCAGCGTTTGAGGATGGCGTCCACATAACTCCAAGAGCGTGCATTATTTTCTACAGCTAACCTAATTGCTTCTCTCAACCAAAAATCTGGAAAATCCTTTTCTGCTTCTAGTAATTTGTCTGCCATAAGTGGGGTTAGTGCCCCGATATTTTGTTCATAAATACTGAATATGTTTGGTCTCTCTATAGAAACACTTATTGGATTGTCGGGATCGTTTTTAGGGGTCCAATCACCCTTGTCTATACTGTCAACAGCCATTCTTCCTTTAGGTGTATTAAGGAAGTAATAGTGCTCTTCTTTGTCTGTTGTCATTGCTACAGTAACGTGCAACAGAGTGCCACGTGCACATGCTCGTTCCAGTGCTTGGTTGAGAGCATGTATACTGGGTTCTTTAAAGCTATCAACTAATATCTTGTCCATCTCCAATTCATTGTGACTAAGATACCTCAACTCACCTTCTTTTAATCCTAGACGCCAGAAGCAGTATAGCGTCAATTTTAATTCATCGATATCGTCAATAAATGGGAGCAGTTCACTAAAGAATAGATTTGGAACAGGGGTAATACGAGTTTTTCCTTTAGGGAAACCTGAGAATCCTTTCACTCCTGTTCCTCCTGAAGAACTATACTCCTATGCGCTGCGTCAACAAATTCAGCGTATTGTGGAAGAAATATTAGTTCTACGGATCCGGTTTTACCATTGCGATGTTTTGATACTACTACTTCAGTCACGTGTTGTCGTTGTGGATCCTCATCCCATGAATCAGGATGATGTAAAAACATTACTACATCGCTATCCTGCTCTATACTGCCAGATTCGCGTAAATCAGACAACAATGGTTTTTGACCCGTTCGTTGTTCCACACCTCTAGAAAGCTGGGCTCCAGCAAGTACAGGCACATGTAGTTCACGGGCTAAAGCTTTTAGACTACGTGATATTTCTGATACCTCTTGTACTCGATTTGCGTCACGTCGTAGATCAGTCACCATCAGTTGTAAATAATCCACAATTATTAAGTCTAGCTTGATCTCCGCTGCTAATCTACGACTTTTGGAGCGTAACTGCATAGCTGATATTGAGGGCGTGTCATCTAAATATACTCCTACATCGCTCAACAAATTGACAGAGTGAATAAAACGGTCCATCTGTTCATCTTCAAGCTCACCCATACGGAGTTTATGGCTGTCGATATGACTATCCTGTGCGACCATACGCTGCATAACCTGTTCGTTTGACATCTCAAGTGAAAATAAAGCTACTCTCTGATTGTGAGTAAGCGCTGCATTAAGGGCTACTGAAACCATGAAAGCAGACTTTCCTTTGCCCGGTCTACCAGCTACTACAATAAGATCCGATTTTTGCATGCCTCCTAGTAATTTATCTAGATCTTGAAAACCAGTTGGAACCCCAACTATTTTTCCTCGGTTATCGTAAAGTTGCTGAACTCGATCGTAATACTCATTTGCTACTTGTCTTATAGGAACTAGGTCGCGGGTAGATCGACCTTCACTTACTCCAAAAAGTGCCTGTTCTGATTGGTTAACTACTTCATTAATATCAGTTTTTTCATCATAAGCTATTTTTGCTACATCTCCAGCTGCTTTTATTAACCTACGACGAGTGGCTGCTTCTTCGACAAGCCTAGCATAGGCTGCTATGTTGAATGCTGTTGGTACTCGTGTGATCAATTGAGTAAGGTACGCAAAACCACCTATTTCTTCTAGCTGGTCGCGAGCCTCTAGTTCGTCCTTAGTGGTCAGTTGGTCAATTGGCATGTTTTGGTCGTTCAGAGTCTTAAAAACGTTCCAAATCCACCTATGTTTTACCAGGTAAAAATCCTCTGATCTTATTGTGGAAGCCACTTCAAAGTAGGCGTCTGGATCTATCAGGATTGATCCAATTACTGCTTCTTCAGCTTCTAGGTTGTTAGGTTGAATAAAATCTTGGCTCGTGTTTTCCATCAGCCTTAGTGGTAATATATATGTACTGTCTATTGTAAGAACTACGTCTATCTAAATTACTACTTGCTACTTGTTAAGCAGAGTTCAGAAATGTATTGTGTTCCATAGTGACCAATCTTACTGCTAAATTGGCCTTTGAACTATTCTAATCGTTTCCTGTGTTTGATTCTAATTCGTCTAAGTCAAGTGTATCCACAAAATCTGAAAATGCTGACAAATCACGGTCATCATCTATTTCGTTTTCCGAATGGCTGGATTCATCCATAATATTATCTTCAGGAACGATAGAAGCTTTATCCATTACTTTTTCTTCCACATATATTGGTACCTGCGCTCGTACTGCTAGCGCCAAAGCATCAGATGGCCTCGAATCTATCTGGAGTTGTGTCCCATCTTGATCGATCATAATATGAGCATAAAATACATCATTCCTTAAATCCTTGATAATGACATGAGATATCTCGCCGCCTAGATCCGTGATGGTTTTTGCTAGTATATCGTGTGTCAAAGGACGTGCCATTTCCATGTCCTGTAATTCAACAGTTATAGCATCTGCCTCGCATGGTCCAATCCATATTGGAAGATAGCGGTCGCTGCTATCGTTCTTTAAGATTGCTACTCGATGCTGAGACATTAGACTAACACGGATACTATCAATGTTTACTTCAATCATCTTATTACCATATGTACTTGTCTGTTTCTATTCTAGCATATTAGTAGGTGCATCTGGGTGTTAGCATCCAATTCGTGATTTATGATCGTATATTCTAGGATAATAGTTGTCTTTCTTTCCATCGGTTGATCATTGTTTGGGTTGCATAGAAAGCTATTTCAGGTAATTGGTTTATACTGAACCAATCTACTGCATCGGCATCATCTCCGGCTTTCAAATTGCCAGATATTATTTGGCCCGTATAAAAAATAACAAAGCCAGCTCTACTAGATTGATTTTGATTAGGAACTAAATCCAAGAGTTTTGATGTTATTACTCTTAGGCCTGTTTCCTCAGCACATTCACGAGATGCAGTTTCAGCAGGAGTTTCCCAAGCATCTACAAATCCACCCGGAATAGTCCAAAGCCCTTTTGCTGGTTCTATGGCACGTCTTACTAGCAGCAGTTTGTTGTTTTGTGTCAACCACATTGCTGCAGCAACTTTTGGGTCAAAGAAGTGAGTGTAGTCACATTTGATACAAACTGGACGTTCTGCACCAAACCGCTCTTGTTTTTCTAAGACGTTGCCACAGCGTACACAGAAATTGACCTCAATATGGTCCATTACGCAAAGCTGTTAGACATTTGTGTGTATGTCACATACTTGCATATATAACAATGACCAAACAATAGTTGGACAATTCCTAGCCTCATATGTGACATTATTGTAATTCTACTGTTGCTCCA
>CAWWAV010000072.1:0-5902 GCA_963934935.1 uncultured Anaerolineales bacterium | reverse complement strand
CAGTCCGAGCTCCGGCATGGAAATCGATCATTACATCAGCGCGCTTGATCACCTCTTCAAAATATGTGTTGGCTATCTGTGCCGGTACACTTCCAGTCGCAGATCCAGGGAATAGGCGGCTAATATCTGTGCTACCTATACGGATCCCACGTTCACCTAGTTCAAACCCCACTCGGTTCACTACTGGCACTGCGATAACGGTGCCTCTAAACTTCTTTGGGTCGAGCTTCCCAATCAGATTCAAAATAGCTACTGACCCAATGATCTCACCCCCATGAATCGCCCCCTGCACCAACAAAGTTGGTCCCGGCTCGGCCCCAGCAAAAACATGTACCGGTATATCAGGCCCTAATCCGGACCTAGATTCAGCAACCTTCAAGTACCCAAACGCATGCTCCCCGGGCTTAGCCTCGACATTACCTATTCTCATTGTTTGGTCTCCTTTCTTTTAGATAAGTGGCATCCTCAACTAGTCTAACGAGACAGTATAAGTATAGAACTGATACCCAATCCCAAGCCTAGCAGTCTTGTTGCAGTCACTGGCTCGCGATACACAATAATAGACAGAATAACAGCCACAAGCACTGACATACCAGAGATCGGAAAGAGAACGCTACCTTCGCCGCCCATCTTAAATGCGGTCAATAAGGCAAATACACCTATCGCTCCGGCCACACCCCCAAACATAGCCACACCCGTCATTCTAAGCGATAGTTCAGGTGGATGTTTCTGCACAAAGTGAATGATGATTGCAACCGACCCAAAAGCAATGCTCTGAGCAACCATATAAGTTGGGCCATAACCCTCGTTTGAGCCTGCCACTTTAGAGAAAAACCTGATGATACCGCCGCAACCGAGAGTAATAAGCGCAAGCACAATTGGTGTATTCATATTATCTCCAATATTTGAGTGTGATTTATAGTGTAATACTACTACAATTCCAAGATGCCAATTACGACCTGAACCAATAACGCTATAATTACTATATGAAACCGATCAACTCAGTGCAATTCAGTTTGCAGGCATCTTCAGATAAATTTTCCGTTTGGCTACACACAGAAACTTCAAACATAGACACCTTCAACTTCCAAATGCCGTATGGTGGTGCTATTGAGATACAGAAGCCAGAGTTGGATCGGTATCGAGCCCGCACTGTATGCAGATATCATGCAATAAGAGAAGTCACTCTAGACAGTGCCGTTAGTAGCTATTCTGATGAGGAAGATAGTTTTGATGGCGAAACAGTAGTATTTGGTACAGACAACGAATTAACAGGCATACTGACCAAAAATGTCTTCACCTTCATAATTTTTCCAGTAGACGAACTTAACCACCTAAATATCAGAGCCCAGTGTTGGTGCGACTGTGCATTTGCTGGGTTCTCACACATACTTAACTCTATAGCCGATAAACACCCTGAGGTACGTGCAACCATAAACAAACATCAGGAGACGTTTAAGCAGTGAATTATAGTAAACCACATATATTGCTCTCCATAATTCTCATCCTGGCAGCGTGCGCACCAACACCAGAGGAAATGTCAAACGCTGCCCTCGAAACATTTTCGGAACAAATTGAGATTGCCGCAACTATACAGACCGAAATCGACTCTATACCTACCTACATGAGGGGCGTATGGTTATGTGCGTACGAAGAAAATGCACGCTATGACGACCTAACTACTGAAAAGAGTGAAACGTTACCGTGCACAGTATCTGTTGAATACACTGATAGATTCGCCGTAGTAAGTGCCAATGGAATCCCGAACCATGATTTTGAGTCAGGACCTGGATGTTGCGCCGAACCGCAACAATACGTCTGGCGTATTCCACTCGTCCCTATAATAGCTTCTGAACCAAAATCTGCACCGCAAAGAGGCGCCATCGGCATATCAGTTAATGGAGTGCCTTTTTACGGACCCGAGGACGGCCCTGGAGGTGATGCAGTAGCAGCGCATCACGACTACTATGTTGAGGATAGACAGCCTATTAGCCTAGGTATTTGTGGAGGGCATGCTGGCCCCGGAGGGGCATATCACTATCACTATGACGCTAGCTGTGTGCATTGGCATCCAGATGAACCTGAAACATCCTGGGAAACATGGTCAACCGACTTGTTGAAAGACGATGAAGTCTCTCCAGTCATTGGCTTCGCATTTGATGGTCATCCAATATATGGACCCTACGGATACGATACTAACGGTAAACTAAAAGAAATGGCATCTAGTTATCGCCTGAAACAAGGTCATACTGGACAGGGAGGAATAGATGACTGGGAATATATCAAAGGGCTTGGAGACTTAGATGAATGCAATGGTATTCTTTCTAAAATACCAGCATCCAAAGAACCCACTTATCATTATCATGCAAGTATCATCAGCGGTTCCGGTGAAATCGGTTTTCCGTATTTCATACTATGTTACGCAGGGGAACCAGAATTGTCTAATTTCCAATCTGTTCGATAATCTCACAAATCAATTCAAATCAAAGGAGAAAAGCTATGGAATTTCATATACATGCACAACCGGAAGACATTAGCCGTTACGTCTTTTGTCCAGGCCATCAAACGCGCGCAAAACGCATTGCGGATCACTTCCAAGACGTAAAACTTGTTCATGATGATCGCGGAATTGTGGTCTACTCTGGTACATACAACGGGGTCTTTATGACTTCATGTGGTACCGGTATGGGTGGACCTGCAGTAGGCATTGCACTGGAAGAATTGGCAAATCTAGGCTCAGATACTTTTATAAGAGTCGGATCATGCGGTGTTTTTCAACCAGGGCAACAACCTGGCGATGTAATTATTTCAACAGGAACATTTCGCGCTGGTGGGACTTCACTTACCTATTTACCTCTGGCTTTCCCAGCTGTACCAACCTTTGAAGTATTACGGGAACTAGTTCGTGCAGCAGAAAGCCTTGATTTACCTTATATTACTGGAGTAGGCACTGCGGGAGATGCGTTTTATTCTCCGGCAAAGGTCACAAACAGAGATATGTTAGTAAACGCCAATGTAGTTTCGGCCGAGATGGAAAGTGACGCACTTTATATCATCGGACAGTACCGCAATTGGCGCACTGGTGCGATATACACATCTGACGGAAGCTCCACCGAAACTAAGCCTGAATGGGGAATGGAACAATATCACAATGGTGAGGGAAATTGCATCGAGATTGCCCTCAAAGGGATGTTATCTCTAGCACAAAATGACAATGTTGGTTAGTGCTTATACGCAATATTTTTATACGTAACTGCGGATTGTTGTCGCTACTAGGGGTATGTTTCTTCGTCTGGAGAGTTACTCCAACTCTGTAGTGTTTGCCCGCCGTCAATTAATAAAGATGAACCCGTAATGTGTCTGGCATCATCAGAAGCAAGAAAGGCAACCGTTGCCGCGACATCCTCAGGTTGACCAACTCGTCGCAACGGTATCCGATCAGAAAATTTACCAAAAAACTGTTTCCATGCCTCGGGGTCCTGGTCTCCTTGCCGGAAGCTCAACTGTGTTTGGATAATACCTGGGCAAATAACATTGACCCTAATATTGTAGCGGCCTAACTCTAGGGCCAGATTACGACCCATCGCCTTCACTGCTTCTTTACTGGTCATATAGGGGCCCGATCCAAGTATAGTATCCCAACCACCGGTTGAAGAACCCATTAATACTAAAGCGCCGCCACCAGCCTCTATCATGGCAGGAACTGAAGCCTTACAGGTAAGCATCATTCCACGCAAGTTGACATCAACAACTCGATCCCACTCTTCAATCGACATATCCACAAATTCTGTCTTATTACCGCCGACACCCGCATTAGCAAAAACCACGTCTAGTTGACCATAGGTA
The DNA here is from genome assembly GCA_963934935.1 of uncultured Anaerolineales bacterium. Taxonomy (GTDB): domain Bacteria; phylum Chloroflexota; class Anaerolineae; order Anaerolineales; family UBA11657; genus UBA11657. The sequence continues at coordinate 2,056 of CAWWAV010000072.1, read as the reverse complement.
TCCTGCGCGGTTTGCACCATAGCTTTGCAATCATCAATATTAGTTACGTCGGCTTTTACAGCTTTAGCTTGAGATCCAATCTCATCTGCCACTGCCTCGGCACTCTCCAGGTCGATATCAGCTATCACCACCCGGGCTCCTTCTTCAACAAAACGTAACGCACTTGCCTTACCTAAACCACCACCGGACCCGGTAATTAATACGACCTTATTTTCGAACCTATTCATTAGCAAACCTCCATTTGGTGTTGCGCAGGAGGCGTATTACGGCTCTTTTGCACCACAAGTTCACCATCAATTATTACCCCTGAAATCCCAGGTGTATCTCCAATACGTATTGTCTCCAGCGCATCTTTAGCTGCGCTCCCAATAGGAGCATCCATAATAACAAGATCTGCTTCCAATCCAGGGGCAATACGCCCTGCAGAAAGCCTATAAACATCAGCTGTACTACCTGTAGCCATTGCTATTGCCTGTTCAGGAGCTATAGCACCCAAAGCACTCACCCAAGCAACTGTCCGCAACATTCCAAGTGGAATTACACCCGTTCCAGACGGCATATCGGTACCAATTATCACGCGCTCAAGAGCCTTGTGCTGACGTGCCAGCTCGATTATCTGCGGAACTATAGCCACATTACCGCATTGGATTATTTCGAGTGCAGCATTTGTCTCAATGATGATACGCTCAATATCCTCCAATGTCGCAGCAGTCGGCCCACCATTCAGGTGTGAAGCTACATCAGGATCAACTTTGATAGCATGTTCAGCTCGGATAGCGTCACTCCCAGGAATAGACGCGCCTCCTATATGCATCATAACTGTCATCTTACTAGCTTTCGCCCACTGTACCATCTCGGCTACCTTATCCCAATCGTGATAATCCCCCAAGCCGACCTCACCCAGATGTTTTACGCCTGCACTGGCCATTTCTTTAAAATCAGCCTCAGTGAGCCCCGCTTGTAAAAGCAAACCCCCACCTTGCACCTTCATACCACCAGGACGGTAGCTACTCCATGATTTTGCTCCAACTATCGCCATGGATTTCGTACCAATAGCACCTGTGGGACGCCCTGGCATATGTACCTCACCAGCTGATATCATGCGAGTAACTCCCCCGTGCACACAACTAGCTATAAAATCAACCATCTTTTGTCGGGGAGTATAGTCACCAATGACCGGATGTACATGAGAATCGATCAAACCGGGACAGACAGTTGTTCCGTTTGCATCTACTCTAACCATTCCCTCAACCGCCTCAATACTTGAACCAACCTCAACGATCCTGTCGTCATCGATCAATATTGAGTCTCCTTCCAAAATAGGAGTGCCAAAATCGCCGGAAACTATCTGACCGATATTATGAATTAACATAGCACTCATGATGATATCCTCTACTGATCACCAAGCACAGTCATCACTTGTTTAAGGTTAGTAACATCACCATAGTGTGTTTCTATATCGTACAATGTCACCTCTTGCGCTTGATTGCTCGTAGCCATCACAAGATCTTCAGGTACTAAAACCTTGTAACTCAGGAAGAATGCATCATGCACAGTAGATCGCACGCAAATGTTCGTTACGACGCCGGTAACAATCACGGTATCGATAGCCCGTTCGCGCAGATTGAGATCAAGGCTGGTTTGGAAAAACCCGCTATAGCGCCTCTTAGAGATGATGATATCGCTCGCATCGACCGGAATTTCATCCACTATCTCTGCACCCCACGTTCCGGACAAACAATGTACCGCTCGAGTTTGAAATAGGCTATCGTCCGGAGGAAGATCCTGGTTTAGCCAAAAAACTGGCATGCCTTTATCTCTTGCGGCACTAAGCAGTTCACGATGCGGTTCATACAGTACATCTCCCCCATCAAGCACCATTGCCCCACCATCCGAGAAAAAATCCTTGAGCATGTCTACTACAAGTACCGCTGTACTAGATGGATCGAACGTAATTGCATCTGTTTTAGCTTCACTGGACTGTTTTTCTGAAAACGTATTTGTTGTAACCATATTTCATATTCCTTATTGCTAAATTTACTCGATCAATACCTAA
>CAWWAV010000071.1:0-5919 GCA_963934935.1 uncultured Anaerolineales bacterium | reverse complement strand
TCTTCGACGTATCTATTGCGATCAGTATCTTCTATTCGAAGCACCATGCTACCACCATTTTTCTTAGCAAAAAGGTAGTTGTATAAGGCAGTTCTTGCACCTCCGATGTGGAGATATCCTGTAGGTGATGGTGCAAATCGGACGCGCGTTGATGAGTTAGTATTCATATTTATTTTGGTTTATTGCTACGCTTTGTACTATTCCAAGACCTACACTCAAAGTAAGAAGCGCGCTGCCTCCATAACTAAAAAAGGGCAAAGGAAGCCCAATTACTGGCAAAAGGTTTAGATTCATCCCTATGTTGAAAAATGCTTGCGCGAAAATCATAGAACCCATCCCATAGCACAAATATGCACCAAATACATCCTGTGCGTTGTTGCCTATTCGGAATATTCGCCATGCTATCACGACAAATAACAACATTATTACTATGACACCCAACAATCCAAATTCTGCTGCTGTAGCAGAGAAAATAAAGTCAGTATGTCGTACTTTCAAAAAACGCAATTGCACCTGTGATGCTTGATTATACCCTTGCCCAAACCATCCGCCAGACCCTATGCTAATTAGGGCTTGACGTACGTTGTATTGGGCCCCGGGATCAAGCGAAGGGTTGAGGAAGTTGATTACTCTGTTACGTTGATACTCTTCCATCAGTACCCATATTACTGGTAAGCCGGCCATGCTGGCACCAGATAGTATGGCCAAGTGTTGGGGTCGCACACCTGCAGTCCATAGTATGCTTAACCACACCACTATAATCATGACGGCTGAACTAAGGTCGGGTTGAGCCATTACTAGAGCTGCAGGAATACCAGCGTGTATTATTGAAAGTATTATCCATCGAAACTGGTTTAGCTGTTTGCGTCGGTTAGCGAAAAAGCTTGCAATCCATATGATACTACCGATTTTTGCTAGCTCAGACGGTTGAACATAAAATAGCCCGAAGTCAAACCATCTCTGCGCACCCCCAGCCACAACTCCTGTTGCAAATAGTATTAACAAAGCCATGATGATTAATACATAAAGAAACTTGGAAAGACTTTGCCAATAACGATAATCTATAGACGCCAATATCCAGATAAGCGCAAATCCTACAATGGCATATTGTATTTGTTGTCGAGGAGTATCATAAAGAGTAGGATGCTCAAATGTACTAGATCTGATCATGGCTGTTCCCATGGTTAAGAGGAGTGCAACGGCAACAATAAGTAACCAGTCAAAATTGCTCCACAATTCACGTCTCTTACTTGTTGTACTTCCTGTTCTTGATTTATGCCTGAATAATGTGGACATTTTATATATAGTAACTTAACCAACTAGATTATTGTCAGAATGTATCTTTAATGTGTGGTGTTGACGTGTGAGACTAATATTATTGGCGTAAGTTGACTCGGTTGATTTGATCATTTTAAGTTTTTTAGTTCGAAATATGCATCCAGGATTTCCATAACTATAGGCCCTGCTACTGTTGCGCCTTCCTCACCACTATAAACAAATGCTAGCACAGCTATTTCTGGATTCTCATATGGACCATATCCTACGAACCAGGCATGTGCTGGCCATGCCCCGAATTTGCATCGTCCGGCTTCTTGAGCAATATTATCGCAATATTCAGCTGTGCCAGTTTTACCAGCTATTGTTACGCCATTGATAGATGGTAATTTTTCTCCAGTGCCATCTATCATCACTTTTCGCAGTGCGATACTAATCTTTTCGATGATAGAACGTTTAATCGGTGTTTGATGAATTATCTGCGGCTGGAATGCTTCGACAATATTGCCTTCGCCATCTAGAATGTTGCGTATTATAGTAGGTTTCATCAATGCGCCATCATTATTGATGAAAGGTGTGAATGAATTGAGTACTTGTAATGGAGTTGATAACACATAGCCCTGACCAATAGAAGATATATACGTATCGCCAGTGGACCAATTTTCGCCAATATTAATACGTTTCCAATCCCTATTAGGTATAAGTCCTGACAATTCTCCAGGTAGCTCTATGCCAGTTATTTGGTTATATCCTAACCAGTTGGAGTATTCGTATATTTTATCAATACCCAAACCACTGTTGGTTACTCCACCATCGTCATATCCGCCACCAAGAGCGTAAAAATATACGTCGCAGGATTGTGCTATGCCAGTCATGAAGTCTACTGGACCATGCCCATCGCGTTTCCAGCAAACAACCTTTCTGGTTTTGCCAGGGTCATTTGGGAAATATCTGTTGACTATTTCAATTTCACCTGGATCATCGACAAATTGGTCAGAGGTTACAATCTCTTCCTGTAGAGCTCCTGATGCAACCACTAACTTATACACAGAACCAGGTGGGTGTTCTCCGCTGATTGCCTGGTTTAGTAAAGGTTTATGTGGATGGTTAAGTAGTTCAGTGTAGTAATCTACGGGTATGTAACGTGCGAATTGCTGGTTGTCATAGTTGGGCAACGATACCATTGACAGTATTTCACCAGTCTGTGGATTCATAGCTATTACGACCCCATTAGTGACTGGCTGTCCCTCCCTGCCTTGATTTTCTATTTTCATACGTTGCCTTAAGGCAGCCTCAGTAATTGCCTGTAGTTGTGTGTCAATGGTCAACATTATGCTTCTGCCGGGTGTTGGGTTTGTCACTTCACCTATAACTCTTAATTCCAGGCCTGCTACATCTTGTTCGATTAGCTTGGAGCCATTTTGGCCTGCTAGGGTATCTTGCATGAAAGCTTCTACTCCAGAGTATCCGATTTTGTCTCTAGAAGCATCGAATCCTCTTTCTGCATAAAAATCTTGTACTGCTGCTGTAATTGGCCCCATATATCCTATGATGTGTGCTGTTAGTGCACCTGTTGGGTAATTGCGCATTGGTGTAATCTGTATTCCGACACCTGGAAGGTTGCGAAGCTCCTCACTCAATGTTAGAGCCACTTTTCTAGATACACCGGGTGCGACAACTACTGATTCATATGGTGCAAGTGATTCTTGCAAGAAAACCACTTCTGTAATACCAGGTGGCGGAGCATCTTCACCTATCCTATTACTGCTAGCATCACCTGCATCAAGAGGAGGGGTGTTAATGGGGGCTCCCGTGATTGTGGCGATTCGTTGGTATATTTCCTGTAGTCTCAAATCATCTTCAGGAAGTTCTGCTGGAGTTATTATTACGTCATATGATGGTATGTTGTGCGCAAGGATTGTTCCATTACGGTCATAAATTACTCCACGCTGAGCTGGAGCATTTATTCGCGCCTGTCTGTTTTCAATTGCCAGTGCTGTTAATTCTTCATGTTCTATGACTTGCAATCGTAGGAGTTGTCCAGTGAATGTTATGATGGATATAGCCATCAGTCCATATAGTGTTCCAGTGCGCCAGGGAGTTATAAATGGTGATGAATTCATCTTATATATCAATGCTACTTTTTGTTATTTTTACTGCTAGCCATCGTGCTGTTGGCAAGATCAGAATTATAACAAATACGTTAATTATGATGGAGCGCACGAAATTCTCGATTGGTATGTTGGCCCAATCAGTTTTCCAACCAGTAGTAGTTAATAATAGAAAATATACTAGATAATAGATTGCAGTACCGATTATGCCTACAGTAATCCGCAGTATGATGTGGGTTGACCAGACACGTGATCCTGCCAAATTTGCTATAAGGCTGGCTATAGTGAGTGATATTATATTTATTCCCATGTAGGTTCCTGAGAGCGCATCTAGCATTAATCCGCCAAGTAGTGCCCACAATAAACTCTCACTGTCAGGATATGCTAGATTCCAAGACAATACTATTACCAATACCAAGTCCAACTTGAATTTATCGTGAAAATTGAGATATGGTAAAAGGGTACTCTGAAATATAGCTAGGAATGGAATTACTAGCAGACCGAGAATTATGTTTCTCAAAGGTCGTCTGGGATGGGAGTGCTTATAAGAGGTTTGAGTTCGGTGGTAGTAAAGTCTGTAATTATCATCACGATTTCTATTTTATCTAAATTAGCTAATGGTAAAACTTCTGCCTCTTGAAAAACATCATAGGCACGACTACGTACAGAAGCTATTTCTCCAATAGGAATATTAGCTGGAAGAGAACCTCCGAGTCCGGAAGTAACAACTAAGTCGCCTGCACTAATAGTAGTATCAAGTGCGATATATCTAAGTCTTAGGTCTTTGGATGCTTGTCCGAATAACACTCCGTCAGCTCGTGAATTTTGTACTCTTACATTGACTGCCATTTGGTCACTGTTTACAAGCAATACCTTGCTAGCTCTAGGGGTAGCTTCGTTTATTATTCCGACTAGTCCTGCATCCGTTACAACCGGCATGTCACGTTGCACACCACCAGTTGTGCCGATATCAATTATGACGTACTGCAAGAAACTACTTGTATCTTTACCGATTACATTAGCGCTGATGTATGTATGTACATTATCTAGTTTAGTGTAATTGAGGAGTGCTGCTAGCATATCTCGTTCATACATGGTCTCGCTCAGACGTATATTCTCTGAGCGTAACAGCGCAATCTCTGCTGTTAAAGTTGCGTTGAGATTGACTAATTCCTCGGGAGCAATTGGTTCATTGGTGAAAAGCGGTTCAACTAAAGAGTATATGTTGGCTTGCAAAGGTGTAATAATCGTACTAATTACACTCTTGAATTTATTTGATGGCTCGCTATAACTTAATGATAATAACAATATCCCGATAGCTATGATTATTGCTGACAAAATTACATTCGTTTGTAGTTTGTTTCGGTACATGGCATTGCGTGTTGACTGGATGACTCAAAGAAAACGCTAATTGCTGTCAGATAATTTGCCTCTAAAATACTCTATTGTGCGTGTTAGACCTTCCTCTAATTTCACCTGTGGTTTCCAACGTAGCAAGTTTCCAGCTCTTGAGATGTCAGGTTTACGTTGTTGAGGGTCTCCTATTGTACGTTTGTCTTCCAAAATAGTGCCCGCAGCATTGTTTGTCAGGCTATTTATTTTGTTAGCAAACTCTAGTATGGTGACTTCATGAGGGTTTCCTATATTGGTAGGTTCTGTGAGCCCCGATGACATTAGAAGAATGATTCCATCTACAAGGTCATCTACGTAACAAAAACTTCGTGTTTGTGATCCATCACCATAAACAGTTAATGACCTTCCTTTTAGGGCCTGGCATATGAAGTTTGGTACAACGCGCCCATCATTTAATGCCATTCTAGGCCCATAAGTGTTGAAAATGCGTACGATTCGGGTGCTAACTCCATGAGTTCGGTTATAAGCCATTGTTAATGCTTCGGCAAATCGTTTTGCTTCATCATAAACTGAGCGTGGTCCTACTGGGTCGACATTACCCCAGTAATTTTCATTTTGAGGATGAACTAAAGGGTCACCGTAAACTTCTGATGTGGAAGCAAGTATGAAAACTGCACCATATCTTTTCGCCACTCCCAACGCGTTTAGCGTGCCTAATGCACCGGCTTTTAGTGTTTGAATTGGCAGCTGCAGATATCCGTTAGGTGCAGTTTGTGATGGGCTTGCCGGAGAAGCGAAATGCATAACAGCTTCTACTGGATTTGGAAGATCTATGTAATCCGCTACATTTTGGTTAATGAAGCAGAACATCTCTGTATCAGTTAGGTGAGATACATTGTCAATACTGCCAGTGATCAAGTTGTCTAGGACAATCACACTATGTCCATCGGCTATTAGCCGGTCACATAGATGAGAGCCGATAAAACCTGCTCCGCCTGTGATGAGTATACGCATTTTAGTCAGTTGCTACATTAACTGCACATTTCTGCAATTTTACCATAGCGGACAATTTTCAAGCTAAGTACTTTCTGCATGATCATCGATATTTGTAATTCTTTGTGTTATGGAAATAGTTAACATGAATGCAAAAGCCAGGTCTATGAACCAGTAAGATGCATCG
>CAWWAV010000070.1:0-5922 GCA_963934935.1 uncultured Anaerolineales bacterium | reverse complement strand
AATGCTCCCCGTGAGAAACTAAGTAATACGGCCATAATCATACAAATGCTTGCGGTTATATACGCTGCCCGCCGCATTTTACTAATGTCAGGCTGTGATAAGAGTGACATAGCTATTGCAAGCGGTAGTGCTCTTCCTAAGTATAAGCCCACATTATTTGGGGAACCAAAGATGCTTCTCAAGCGCATTACTCCATCCTCGGCAGCAATCAAGTTAATACCAAGTGCGTATTGTATTAACCCTATGATAGCTACTAGGAACGCCCCGATGATAAAATAGTCACTTATTCTGACGAGCTCATTCCTGGTCAATGGTATTATGCGCACCAATAAGTAAAATAGTACGGGCTCGAGTACGATAACTCTAAATTCCGTGATTGCTGCGCCAAGTTCATTTGCGCTCAATATAGAAATTAAGGATAGGGCAGCAAAAGTTAGAACTGCTTTGTCTAGGGAACTTAGTCTGATTCGCAATGATGATATGTCTGGACTGAATGAGCTGAGACTGATTATGTTTCGCATTAGTACAGCAGCAGTTGCTAATAAAGTGAAAACTTCTGTAGTGGAAAACATCCTTTCAAACATTGGTTTAGGATAAAGATAGAATGGTATGACTAGAGCAATCATTGCTAATGCTACAGCTGGACGCAGATAAAAAAGTATCAGCAATGCTATCAGGCTTAGTAACGATAATAGTAACCAAGGTGATACATAATATGCTAGCGCAGATATTGTAGTGACTGCTAATGGCACAAATTCATTTTGGCGCACAAACAATTGAGGCAAGTTTTGGCCCCATGTCATGCCAGCTGAGATCCAGAACACAGTACCTAAACATAGTGTGATCAGCATGTTTACTCTATTGGCGAAGTACAAAATTATAGCGTTAACAAAAGACCGGATAGATTTGTGGTTAAATATCATATAACCACAAGCTGCCAAAAATAAAAATAATGCACCTAGTGTAATAAAGGTGCTTTCATAGGCGGGTTCGTTACCGACTGCAAATCCAACGATTGCCCATTGATTCCAACCGCGGTCTGCACGTATCTTAGCTATGTGTTTTCTGGGTTTCAGATTGTTAGCTATAGGTATGAGCTCTACCTGTGTCGATAGATCAGGTGCAGTCAAAATTTGATAACTTTCGCCCTTCTGGGTAATTGGTAGCAAATTGGCCGGTTCCGAGTCGATTTCAACATATAGAGTAGCTCGGTAATTGCCGCGTCTCACTATAAGACCAAATTCGGAACCTTCAAAGGTGAAAGTTATGTTGGACGATCCTATTTGCGGTATGTCAGCCCCTAAGTTTGAGAAACTCCATCCGTCGCTGTATTGAGCGTATGGGCTTGCAGCAGGGTGTATACCGTGAGGTGCTGCACTGAGTTGATCTACTGATAAATAATTCTTCAAGTCCGTAATTGTTTTCCTGTCGGTTCCTTGTGGAGTTGTCAGAGCAAAACCCCAGCGTGGATTATGGATATCGATTCCTGAAGAATAATTGTCCAGTACCAATACTCCAGTCCAGGGCCATTCCCTACGTGCACGTTCTATAGCAGCAATGGTGAAATTGGTTTGTTGTTCATCACTGACTGCGCCCCATGTGTTTTGCGGGTTTGCGGCGGCTGAAGGATCGTACCATCCGAACTGGCTGGCCCACAACAATTTACTACTATCTCCGGATTTTTCCATTTCTTCGCGAAGTAGTATAAAGCGTGAGAAATTTAGGATGGTATTACCTAATCGACGATCGTTTGGGCCCGTATTGAATCCATAAGGTTTGCCAGATACTGCGTCAAAATATTCTTTAGCTCCTGAGGCATACAATTGTCGCAAATAGAGAATGTCGTTGATATTTTCAGGGCCACTCTCTGTTGTTGGTGCCAGGCCTGCCAGTAGTACAGTCGCATTTGTATCGGCCTGATGAATGAGAGGATAAATAGTTGCAAGTAGGTTGGAGTATTCCACGGCAGAGGGTGTTCTTCCCCATGCGCTTATCAAATTAGGTTCGTCCCCAATTTGGTAAGTATCAACTTGGTCTGAGTAGCGATCAGCAAATTTGTAGGCGAATTGAGCAAATTTATCAGTTTGATCTGATATGTTACTACTAGTTAATACTGCTATGATTTGCAAATTATTTTCAATTACAGAATTTATTAATCTATCGGTAGACACCCAGTCAAATTTTTCTGGTTCCAAATAGAAGGTTTGTCTGACCCATCCAAACCCTGTATTACTAATAGTGTTAAGTGTTTGGTCAATTGTTCCTGATGAGTCACCAAGCAATTCAATATTAACGCCAAGTATATTGCTGGGTCTGGGATCCAGATTTGGATTAGGTAATCCCAATGAATGCCCACGGATATGAGTACGATATTGCACCAACAGTACTACCATTACTATTAGTGAGGTTAATGCTACTATCGGTGCTAAAATCGTCAGTATTCTTCGCATTTCTATTTTGCCCAACTTGGTTTACTTGTTTGGCTATCGCTGGTAAGTTGTTGGGATACTAGCGATTCATTATCTACTACCCAAAGATTTCCTCTATGTATTAGTGCAATTTGTTCGCCGTTTGGCGACCAAGTGATATTTTGTGGTTTCAGAGCTGTTTCGCCTGATGTTGGAAAAATAAACTTCGCATTGCTGCCATCTTGTTCCATCACTGATAGTGTGTATCCACTATTCACACTTTGAAGTGGATTATTGGATTGTAAGTATGCGACTTGAAACCCATCATTAGTGATTGGCGACACTACTGGATTTGACCACATACCAGTACGTTCAGCTAAGGTGGCTTGAAAGCTTCCATCTTTAGCGAGTGCCCCGACGTTAAATATTTGACTATCCTCGGGTAATTCAAGACCGATAGGGTCACCATGCGAAACTGTGTAGATAAATTTACTGTCTGGGGACCAAGTCAGTGCTGGAATCCATACCCAGTCAGTCCAAGTTTGGTAATGAGAGAAATTGGTAAGTTGTTTTTTTACAGGGTCGGTCGGCTTGCTTAAATCTATGATTCCAATTCTATCTGCTTGAGCATAGGCTATGTGTATGCCGTCAGGAGCCCATGCGAATTGCATACCATACCATCCATAGCTACCTCCTGCTGATGGTTCTATTATTGTTGTATGTACCACTTCTATATCTGTTTCATTAAAGGTTGCTATGTGAAGATTATTATGCGCTTGCCATCCAGGTGCTGTTGTTCGAGGTTCGCCTGTGGAATACGCGATGCTGAATTGGTCTTTAGGAGACCAGGCAGCCCATAGTACATTCTGTACATTCAGTGTAAGCGGTTCGGAATTTGCAGTGTTGGTATCTACAACCCACAGCTCGTTGAATGTTTCCTTCAAATCTGCCTCTTGGTTTGGTTTGCTAGAGTACAGCAAATATCTACTGTTGTTTGACAGTTGGAATATACGCCCGTCCAACAAGCCATTCACAGTTAGAGGTTGTCTAATTCCGCTGGATTTGCTCATGATCCATGCATTGCCTGATGATATATATGCTAGTGAGCCTTCTATGGGGACGATGGTGTACGTAGCTTGAGAACCCACCATAATGATTTCATCGATTGGTTTCTCCATCATTGTACGTCGCAATATTGTTTTAGATGTTACATTACCGTCTTCTTTCACAATGCGATAGGTTATTTGCTCTAATCCACTTGTGCCTGTTTGTAACAAGCGACTTTCACCAACAGGTAGACCATCATTGCGTACAACTTGCTTCTCGAATGGAATTACTATTTCTTCATTTTGCAATTCCTCTTCTACTCTTATGATAGTAACGTCCATACCATTGGTGAGCAAAGTTGACTGACTCGGTAAAGTCCGATCAAGTGGTCCGAGCTCTAGTCCCTGTTCTGATAGTAAATCACCAACATTGGTGCTGCTTGTACTAACAGTATTTCTGACTTTGTCATGAATCAATCGAATGGTTATAGTGTCCGAACTGGGTTGTTCTACTTGTTGACAGCCTGCAAGTAGTAAAATGGACGTCAATATTATGATCCTGATGGAGCTCATGTTCATAATCGTACCATATCGTTCTTGACTAAAATGCTCACCCAAGATAGAATTCGCTGTTTCACACCGTTGGGTGTTCATAGTAACAATTTTATTTCTATTATCGTGTTCGTGACAACTAGCTTAAATTGACCCACGATAATCATTTGCTAAGGTGGTAGTTGATGGAAAGTACATTATTAAAAGCACAAACAAGAACTATTATAAGTAAAGGCTTAAACCGACTTAGGCGCGACGGTTTGTTGCCAGGTGTTCTTTATGGATCAAATACAGACCCAATCTCTCTACAGTTGCCTGCGCATGAGGCGGGACAAATACTCATTAGATTGCAAGGCACAGTATTAATTGATTTAGAGGTTGACGGTCAAACTCATACGACAATTGTCCGCGAATTACAAAGAGATGTCCTGAGCGGACATCCAGTGCATGTAGATTTTATGGTAGTAGATATGGAACAGGTTCTCACTATAATGGTGCCAATAAATCTTGTGGGAGAATCACCTGCTGTTGCTACTGGTGAATATGCCGTTATGACTAGTTTGTATGAATTAGAGGTCGAATGTTTGCCAAAAGATATTATCAATATTATAGAGGTAAGTGTGGAGGGTTTAACAGATCTTGGTGACACGATACTAGTATCTGATGTGGTTGTACCAGAAGGTATAAATATATTAACTGACTTAGAAGAAGCTGTGGCTAGAGTTGCTTATGCTGGAATTGTTGAAGAAGAAGAGGAAGAAGAGGAAGAAGGCTTGGAGTTGGATGCTGAGGATGTGGAAGTAATTGAGAAGGGCAAAGTTGCTGATGATGATTTTGAGGAATCAAGTGATAATGCCGAAAGCATCGAATGATTAATTAGTTTAGTTATAATCCGAGTGTGTGTTGTCAGTGAAGGGCACAGTCATTAGTGTAAAATGGCTGTGCCGTTTTTATTATATTTCAACGGTGTTGCAATCCAAATGCGAAAATCAAGCAGCCTGTATGAGTCGCCATTTGGTCTTTTGTGCTAACTAGTAGTCCGAGCTCACCGATCGAAGTTATGTTCATGTAATTGTCGTAGAATTATCGGAGGGCAGGCATTATACTATAGGCTAAAGTTGTTGCTAATATAATCCATAGTAGGCTGACATAGGTTTGAGAGGCTTATAAACTTTAGATAATTATTTGTTCTAAACTATATTTACACAAATGCGCAAATTGTCATTTCGTTTTTCAATATTTCTTATTATAGGGATATTTGCCTGTCATAGTATTGTCGCTGCTGAGGAACAAGAGGGACCTTTGTATCAGGTACAGGATGGTGACACACTATATTCTATTGCGCAGAAATTTGGAGGGAATGTACAATCACTGCAAAGACTGAACGGCATAGAAAACCCATCATTGATATCTATTGGCCAGATTTTGTTATTGTCAGATTATTTCGGTGTCAGTGGCTTAGTTGATACATATGCAGTACAGGCAGGAGAATCATTTTTCTCCATGCCACTTGAATTAAATAATGTTTCGGATACTTTAGTAAAACTGAATCGCATTGTCAATCCTCACACATTATATATAGGACAGCAGTTGATATATAAGATTACCGACCATTTGGAAGAATATAATTCTGTCGGTTTTTCAGTGGTTGGTGAACGAGATACATTACTGGATTTGGCTATCAATGCTGATTGTAGTCCCTACGACCTTATGATATTAAACGACTGGTCAAACGCCAATTTAATTCCAACTGGCGACTTGATTTATTCGCCAGTTAGTCAAACTATGTCGTCTATACTTAGTCCATTCGAGGATATAGTTATATCTAATGAACACCCAAGTCAAGGTCATCCGGTAGTAATTAGTATAGATACAGATCATGAAACATCTGTTACAGGATTGTTTGGTGACACTAA
>CAWWAV010000069.1:0-5984 GCA_963934935.1 uncultured Anaerolineales bacterium | reverse complement strand
TATGGATACTGTAGCACCCCTGCCGCGACTCGAACGCGGGACCTCTTGCTCCGGAGGCAAGCGCTCTATCCACTGAGCTACAGGGGCGAGTACCGGATGTCATTTCTAATAGTGATTATTGCTTATTCATTCCCTATTCATTTTCCTTACTAAGACAGCCCAGCGCGAGGCCAAATGTACCAATGGGCTAGAACTGTTTGTATCAAGGATTGCATCATTCAAATTAGTAACAAACGCATCGGAATCTACATAATCCTGCATATACATAGTCGATTTACCCACCTCAGAATAAGAATGAGCATCGGAACCCACTGTGGGCATCAAGCCTAATTCATTAGCAAATAGAGACGCATTGTTGTTCATTGATGCATTTAATGCACGTGAGTTAAACACTTCAATTGCATCTACATGCGGAGCTATCATGCGCAAATCTGATTCAGACCAGGATCCATGACGACGACTGTCAAATGGATGTGGCACCAAAATCACAGCTCCCTGATCTCGAAAGCGCTCGACTGTATCTAGAGGGTCAAGTCCATATGGAACTTCCTTCTCAACAAATAGAGCTATTAGTTCACCTTTGGTTGTCATAATCTCTACGCCAGGAATTATCAGGTCTGGTGCAAGCGACGCCATCTCAAAAGCACCTTTAGTAGTGTTATGATCTGTCACACAGAGACGATTTATACCGCGCTCATGACAAACTTCAATCAACCGTTTGGGACGCATCAAACAATCTTTAGAATAATGCGTGTGACAATGAGTTTCTATCCTAATATCATTTATCATAAATAAGACAAAGTATACCTTTTACAAGATGGTAAAATTACTCTATTCTTATACTAGATGTTTTGTCAATTATGACTCAAAAGGCCAAATAAATACCTATGCTAAATAGAAACAAAGAGCAAATATACCTTTATGGCAGCCTAATCATACTGACGCTTATATCTGCAACGATCTTCGGCTACGCTACCGTGGGAGTGCCAACAAATATCTCAGCGCTAGCTGATGGAATATTAGTGTTATTACTGATACCAATCATTGTCTTTGCCGGACTTACATTAATATTCCTTCTAGTATTATCTTACTATCTGGGACGATTATACAACTCTGTAAATTCTCTATTAGACAATTTGCAAATATTCACCAAAAAAGCTAATAGGTCAGCTAAAAGATATATTCAAAAAACAAGCACCCTAATCAACCAGTTTAACCGAATAATACAAATCCCCTCAAATGCTATGGGATACTTGAGAAGACAATTTACCAATTTATTTTAGGTATATAGTGAATAATCTCAGAAAACAAACGGTACTCCTATCTGGTATAGTCGGCGCTTTAGTTGCAATTTGGCTAGTATCCTTTCTGCACCATAATAAAGAAACCGATGATGATACAGAATTTTCTGCCAGAGAAATAATATCGTTAGCTATGGAAGTACTTAAATTGCTCCAAAACTTCTTTAATAAGACACGTTAGATATAATTACTGACTGACTTCATACAGCACCTTTGTTGACACAAACTTTAATCAATAGGCCATTTGACTGATTTTAATTAGCTGTAATTAATAATTCTGAGATTGCAGCAAACGAAGTCACTCTAGTACAGTATAATTTTATTATGGATCATTGGAAAATAGCTCCACCTAAGCCATCATCATTAGGAGATCATGATGTGCAAATCGATGGACATCACCTAAAAGACAAGAGGGTGGCGCTCGTGATAACGGGTGGAATAGCAGCAATGAAAGCTCCTTTTATTATCAGAGCTTTACGCAGTCAAGGGGCATCAGTAGTAGTATTTGCTTCCGAAGCATCTCTCCGGTACACGACTATTGATGCACTGGAATGGAGTTCTAATCATAGGGTAGTTAACCGACTTACTGCAGCCTCCGAACATCTAAGCGATAACAACCCTTTTGATCTATATCTAGTAGCTCCTGCTACTTACAACACAATCAACAAAATGGCTAATGGTATAGCTGACAATACAGTCACCACGGTATTGGCAGTAGCTATTGGACGCATGGAACAAGGAAAGTCCAAGCTTATGATTGCTCCTACCGCACATGGCATGTTACACAACTCTTTGCTTACAATGTCATTGCGCAAGCTAGAAAATCTCGGTGTGCACATAATCCCACCACGGGAGGAACACGGTAAACATAAACTGCCACACGAAGATGATATAGTAGCCGAAACAAGCCGTGTGCTTAGTAATTCCTCTCTCAAGAATATAGCCATTCTTGTCACTGGTGGACCTATACCATCGTCAGTAGATGATGTACGACAAATATCCAATATATTTACAGGTCGACTGGGACTTGCAATAGCAAAAGAATTACATTTTCGAGGCGCGTCTGTCTTGCTGATACAAGGCTCTAAAGCCATACAAGCTCCAGCATGGTTACCTAGTATTAACGTAAACGATATAGTGGAATATGCTGATGTAATTACACATTCACTAACAAATAAACAATATGCTGCGGGAATTTTTACAGCAGCAGTTGCAGATTTTCGACCAAATTCACCAATAACAGGAAAGATTTCTAGCAATAATCCACTAGAGCTAAGTTTGGTGCCAACGGACAAGATAATAAATCAAGTCAAAACTAATTTTCCCGATGTTTACATGATTACATTTAAATATGAACATAATATGACTTATGATGAATTGCTATCAAAGGCACATAACAGAATCGAGCAAGGATATCCGGTGGTGGTAGCAAATTGTGGTAATGAAAAAGGGCCCGGTGGTGAACAGATAGCTCATCTAGTAAGTTCTAGCACTAAGCAACCACAAAAAGGCACTGGCAAACTAGAGATCGCCAAGATGATAACGAATCACCTTGAACAAATACAGGAAATAGCAGAGCAAAATGGATAAACTTAGGGCAATAAAATAATGGCAAACCACATAGTGTGTTTGACTTTTGATTTCGATGTCATGTCGGGACACATTGCCCGAGGCAGGACTACACCTACTCCTATCTCACGAGGAGAATTTGGTATCGTTGGTGCAGATCGCATTCTTTCCTTGCTAAAATCCCAGGAAATATCGTCTACTTGGTTTATCCCTGGTTTCACAATAGAAACTTACCCAGAAGCTTGCATACAAATTGTAGAAAATGGCCACGAGATTGCACATCATGGTTGGACACATGTGCCACCCGACTTGTTGAATTTGGAACAGGAAGAATCTGAAATGATTCTTGCCAACGAGGCCATAGAAAAATTGTGCGGCAGAAAAGCACAGGGATACCGATCTCCAGCCTGGGATCTAAGCCCCCATACTTTAGACCTGTTGGTCAAGCATGGTTTTTTCTATGAAAGCTCTATGATGGGACATGACTATTTACCTTACCGGGTACGTCAAAAAGACGTAATCAAATTGCATGAGCCCATGCAATTTGGTGAAGAAACCCCATTAATCGAAATGCCTATTAGCTGGTCTCAGGACGACCACCCTCATTTTGAAATGCGCAACGATTTGCGGCGATCTGGTCATCGTAATGCCAATAGTGTCATGGAAAACTGGATTGATGACTTTGTCTACATGACCCGTTACACTGATTGGGGAATCATCACTTACACTTGTCATCCTTATGTAATTGGACGTGGACATCGAATGCTAATGCTGGAGCGTTTTGTCACAAAACTCCGAGCCCTAGGAGCGAAATTCATGAGCATGGAAAATGCGGCTCGCTTGTACGACAAGAAGCATCCGTTCAGTTAATTGTTTATCAAGTTAGATATTGAAATATCAACCTTACTAGGAACACTCTTTAAACCTTCTCTTGTGACCGAGTCAGAGGCTATTTTAACTGCCAAACGAGCAGCTAACCTATAATCTTCAGTACGATAATAAAGCACAAAAAATACTGAAGCAAAAATATCCCCAGCTCCCGTTGAATCTTTCATCACCACGTTAGGAGCTTGAAATTGATGCCTTTTCCCTCCGCCAAATACAGTTGCTCCTTTGTCAGACTCAGTAATCACTAACACTTTTGAAACAGCAGCACATCTTTCTATGTAGTCCCAGTCCCCATCTACATCTTCAATACTTAACACTATAGCATCAGCCTTAGATATAACTTCTGTCAATTTGGGAAATGCACTCCTTATTATTCTTCCATCATAATCCCATTTACGAAGCCACCCTTGGAGTGTTATCCCAACAAATGCATCAGAAAATTGGTGGATTATTGACTGGTCTATATCATTAGCCAAAGGGCCTATGTGTACAATTGGTGCTGTTAACCATCGCGCTGGTACACTATCAAAAGTGAATGATGAAGCCCGCTTTCGCAAATATTGTACTCGTCCAGCATCAGTATATATATTTTGATATTCTGTTGTCACATCTGAGTGTTGACGCGCAACCAATATGCCATTTTTCTCCAAAGGAAGAAGGTTCAAGTCCGCACTCATAGACGACACAATGCCAACCCGCGAGCCTAATGTGTTTGCCATGAGACCGCTATAAGACGCTGTACCTCCAAGAGAATACTTGCCACTAGCACTCACATCGCGAGTAATACTACCCAACATTAGATAATCTATTGAGTTTGATACAGTTGAAGGGTTTTCACCAATCATTGTGAAAACATTTGATACAACAAATTGATTTTGATTTATTACCCAACCAAATTTGTAATTGTCTGCAATTAGGCGTCCAAAATAAAGTCTTCTACCATTCTACGTGCCTCATCATCAGTGTATTGAACTGGAGGAGATTTCATAAAATAGGCAGAAGCCTCACGCAAAGGTCCTGAAATACTACGGTCCAACGCTAGTTTGGCACAACGCACAGCATCAATTACTACACCTGCCGAATTTGGCGAATCCCACACTTCCAGTTTCAATTCTAAATTTATCGGCACGTCTCCGAATGAATTTCCTTCCATACGAATATGGCACCATTTGCGATCTGTTAACCACGGAACATAATCGCTAGGCCCCACATGTACATTGTCATCTCCAAGATCATAAGGCAGTTGGCTAGTTACGGATTGTGTCTTAGAGATTTTCTTAGATTCAAGTCTTTCACGCTCAAGCATATTATAGAAATCCATATTACCACCAAAATTAAGCTGGTAAGTACGATCCAGATGAACACCACGCTCTCGAAACAAGTTTGTCAGCACGCGATGTGTGATGGTAGCTCCAACTTGACTCTTGATATCATCGCCAATAATAGGAACACCGTGCTCTCTAAAACGCTCTGGCCAATAATCTTGACTAGCAATAAACACAGGTACGCAATTGACAAATGCACAACCACTTTCCAAAATTTGCTCCACATACCATTTCGTTGCCATCTCAGACCCAACGGGCAAGTAACTTACTACCACATCAGTACTGGTATCTTTCAGAATCTGCACTATATTATCGGTTGGGCCAGATGCTTTATCAACAACTCCACTTAGATATTTGCCTATACCATCATGAGTCATACCCCTATGCACAGTAACACCCATATTTTCAACATCAGCAAATTTTGTTGTGTTGTTAGGGCTTGCCCAAATCGCTTTACTTAGATCCAGACCCACCTTTCCTTCAACAACATCAAAAGCTGCCGAAAATTCGATATCACTTATGTGATATCCGCCTAGATTCACATGCATTAAACCAGGTACTGCAACATCATCACTGGCATTCTTATAATATTCTACTCCTTGCACGAACGATGATGCACAATTGCCCACTCCGATAATAGCAACCCGAACCTTATTGTGTTGATTTGTCATGACAATATAGCTCCTAGATATCTTTTGCCAACTTAGATCATTTCAACATCATTAACATATTGCAATCAGCTGTTACGACTCAAATTGTAAATCTACACCTAAATCACTATCGCGTTCACCACATCTCAATGGTTCAACAATAAAACCAATGAGGACTCGATCTATAGAGTGAACTAACTACGCCTTGACCTATGTGACGGACCACCCCGACCCCGACGATCTCCACCACC
>CAWWAV010000068.1:0-5984 GCA_963934935.1 uncultured Anaerolineales bacterium | reverse complement strand
CGCAACTTTTCAATTGATGTTTTATTTTTCATTGGTAATTTACCATAACTATATAGAGACTCATACTCAGGTCACTATGATTATATCCAACACCTCACTATTAATACACTTGTCATCCCACTAATAATCTCTACATAATTAACACGGATGAAATCACCTAAGTTACGACGTATCATACTATTTACGAAATTCATTTACTTGTAGCGAAATTCTCTATAGTTGGTATATGTAAGTAATCGAGTCATCTAGTCTTTCCATTCTGGTTGTCTCTTTTCTAGAAAAGCACATATACCCTCTTGAGCATCAGCATGAATAGCATTAGTCACCATAACCTCTCCTGCGTAGACATATGCTTGTTCCTGTGCCATATCTAATTGCCGATAAAATGCTTGTTTGCCAATACCTACTGTAAAAACACTGTGATTACATATACGTTCTGCGAGACGCCTAGTTTCAGTTTCTACATCTTCGCTGGGAACCACACGATTTACAAGCCCACACAATTGAGCTTCCTCAGCCGAAATAGGATCACCTGTCAATAACATTTCCATCATTTTCTTACGGTGCATGTTACGACTAACAGCTACCATGGGTGTTGAACAAAATAATCCTATAGACACACCAGGTGTAGCAAATTTCGCGTTTTCGGCAGCAACCACAAGATCGCAGCTAGCTACGAGTTGACATCCAGCAGCTGTAGCTGTACCCTGAACCTGAGCAATGACAGGCTGCGGAATATTTTGTATCGACTCCATCATCTTAGTACAAACATCAAACACCCTACTATAAAACTCGGTTGTCTTCCCGGCAAGTTCCTGTAAATCATGTCCCGCACAAAAAGAGGGGCCATTTCCCTGCAATATTACTGCTGCTACATCCTTGTGTTCACCAATTGATTGAAAACACCTTGTTAGCTCTTCCATATGCGAAATCGAAAGCGCATTGCGCTTAGCAGGTACATTCATCACCACATAAGCTATTCTATCGGTAACATCAACTAGGATATGCTGGTAAGTTTGTTGTTGTACATCTTCCATATTCCGACTCCTTTGCTGGCTACAGCAAAATCAATCAATGATTTATTTTGACTATTCCAATATTTTGAAAATAGATATAGTTTGGTGTAAAAATTATAGCATGCGCCCATTTCTAAACACTTTTAAACACAAAATTTGATGCATGTTAGTATGTAGAAATACTCATCAACATGTTACACTAATTCTATGTGAGTCCTTGTAGATCCTTTGAAAGGAGGCCATCAATGAATTACAGATATCTTGGTCAAACCAAGTTGCATGTGTCTGAACTATGTCTAGGAACTATGCAGTTTGGTTGGTCGGTCAGCGAAACCGATTCGTTTGACATCATCTCCGAATCTGTTGAGCATGGAATAAATCTCATTGATACTGCCAACATATACTCGCAATGGGCTGAAGGCAACACTGGAGGTACTGCAGAAACAATAGTAGGTCACTGGTTAAATAAAACCAGTGTGCCTCGTGATAACCTTATCATTGCAACAAAGGTGCGTGGTCAGATGGGTACAGACCCGAATAATCAAGGTCTAAGCAAATCGCACATTGTGCAAGCAGTGGAAGATTCTTTACGACGTTTACAAATTGATACTATAGACTTATATCAAACCCATTGGCCAGATGAAGATATTAGTATTGATGAGACCCTAGCCGCAATGGACACATTGGTCAAGCAAGGAAAAGTACGCTATATTGGTTGCTCCAACTATACAGCTAGGTCTCTGATAGAGGCATTATGGAGTAGTGAAAAAAACAATACTGTTCAATTTCACAGTCTGCAACCTCATTATTCACTAGTCAATAGAGCAGAGTACGAAAGTGACTTGTCCTCTGTATGTAAACAATATAAATTAGGGGTTCTACCCTATAGTCCACTTGGCGGAGGATTCCTCACTGGAAAATATCACGCCAACAAACCTCTACCCAAGAGCGTTAGGGCAAATAAGGCGCAGAACTATATGAGTGAAAAAAATTTTCAACTAATTAGAACGTTAGAATCAGTAGCACAACTTCGGAATAAATCTATTTCGCAAATAGCATTAAGATGGCTGTTATCACAGCATGAAGTTACAGCTCCCATCATTGGGCCTCGTACAATCACCCAACTACACGACAACTTAGGATCGGTAGAGTTCCAATTAACCAAACCTGAACTTGAGAAAATAGATAAAGCAAGCACATAATTCTAATCTCTATTCATATCTCATCAATGACTTCCGTAATCAGAAAATCTATATCAAAAATTTAGTTCAAGACAAGTTAAAATTGTCTCTCGCGATACTAAAAATGCTATCCAACATATCAGGTGTGAGACGTCCAGTTTGCGTATTCTGCCGACTAGGATGGTAGGATGCCAATAATCTTGGAAACTCATCACCTAAATTGATTATTTCTCCATGACCAAACTTAGGTCTAGGTGTTGGAATAACGGCACCACGTTCACCCAAAACTTTCAATGTCTGGTCGAAAGCAAGTTTTCCTACAGGAACAATTATTCTCAAATGCTTGAGTAAGTCTAATTCTATATGTAAGAAACTGGCACAATTGTCAATCTCACTGCGCATAGGTTTATTGCCTGGAGGTGCACATCTAGCAATGGATGTCATAAATACACCTTTTAGCTCAAACCCATCTCCACTATATCGTGAAGTAGGTTTGTTGGCATAACCAGACCTATAGAGTGCCGCTGCAAGAAAATCTGAAGCACCCATACCATCTATGCCATCGCCTGTAAACATTCGTCCTGTACGATTTGCACCATGTGCGGCTGGTGCTAAGCCTACTATCAATATCTTTGCTGCAGGATCACCAAATCCTGGAACCGGTTTGCCCCAGTACTCATCTTTTAGGTACATCTTCTTTTTGATTACGGCCACTTCTCGACAATAATCAATGAGACGAGAACATCTTATACAGCTTGTGATTTCTTCAGACAAATCCACAAACGATTGCATTCAATCTCCTAACATTTTCACTTGAAAAATATTTTCACTCTCTAACAAGCGTCCAGCCATTATCATCACGTACCCATGTGATTTTACCAAGTTGATTGAATTCCCCAGCACTTGTACTAGTGTACATTCCAGCAAATATATATTTGTAGTCACTTCTTGATATACCAATGATCGTGTGAGAGTCGCACACCCCTTCTTCTGTCTTCCAGCTACTTGTTGGACGCCAATTTTCAATAGGTGCATAATGATCAGATGACGCCACAAGTTGCTCAGGTACAATAATTTCTTCAACTACCGCAAGATGCACAAATGTACTGTAATCAATTTCGGTTGGCACTAAGGTGTTCCAACAGAACATTGCATCTAATTGAGTATTGCCCTCATTAAAGGTCCAACCTTGTAGATATATATTGTTTCCTAATTCAATTGTGTCTTTATTATCAACTAACATAGGCAACTCATTGCGGCTAATTGCAATCCATCCATAACCTGCAGAGCTAATATATGGCTGATATCCTAGAACATTCGTCCACCAATCTGGACCAAATCCGTAAATTGAATCAGTGTTTGTGTATATGGTAATATCCCGCTCCAGTATCTGTGACCAATTTTCAGCATGGTGCAATATATTCCATCCCGGATAAATTCCATCAACTTTGGTCGCGTAGGACAGGGCGAAGTGACGTCTACCCCATGGTGACATAATAGTAGAACTATCTGGGGCTTTCAATTCGGTTAGTTCAGAGATGGTCTGCAAACCAGATGGGTCACGAGTTATATCAAGTACTAATGGTCTATTAACCACAGCAAACCAATACAAAACAGGAAGCATAGCTGCCAGTACAATCATATTAAGATATTTTGATTTGCCACAAATTCGTGCAATACCTACTCCTGAAACCATCAATGTGCTAATGACTACTATCATGGAGATTTGATCGAAAAGTCCTGTCCTAGGCAAACAAGCAGCGAATAGCACATATGCAATAGCAGTTAAAACAAATAACCATATTCTCCTATGGAAGGGTCTCACCAATGCAAAAGGTAATCCAAATGCTACTAACAATATTCCTGGCCATAAAAATTCCTCATTGACTATTTGTACAAATTTGTATGCAGCAGAAATCAGCTCATTAATATCTGTTGGTAAGCCCTGTAATCCACTGGCTTCCTTTGCCCAGAAAATTGACCAAAACCCGTCCCAAGAGTTAGGATCACCATATATCCATTGAGATCCATTTGAAGCACGTCTCATAATATCAAGATAAGGCAAAAAACCAGCTGCAAAGATTGCTATAGCTATCACACCCCAACGGATAAGGTTGTTGCCACGAGGCATTATTGGCCATAACCACACTGCAAGCACTGGAAGCATGGGGGCGAACAATCTATGGTGTGCGCACCCTAAACCTGCTACTAGTGCTAGGCTCCACCCCATTTTATCTGACCAACTGCCCTCAAGCTTAAGCACAATATACAGAGCAAGCAATAAAAGAAAAATCCACAAACTATACACCTCAGCTATTGAGGCATGAATCCACATATTTTTAGTCAGACCAATCACTACACCAAAGCCAGCTGCTAACACAGGCGGTACTGACATCTTCAACAATATCATCACGACAAGAATTACTGATCCAACTGCCCAAAACAAGGAAAATAATGATGCTCCAGCAGTAGGTTCCACGCCTACATAATCCAACATCGTCACTACAGGAGACCCCAACATCATATAGAGAGGCGTACCTGTAGGATGTACTGTGCCCCACAAAGACATAGCAACTTGATATTCACCTATATCAACTGCGTAACGTAGATCACTTCCATTTATATCCCACATTAGTGTGGAAAAGTAGAAACAAGCGACAACGACAGCTGTGATAGCACTACAGGAGAACTTTATGGGCAAAGATTGTAATTTCATTGTATATACTTTATTGGAGTCAGGTTGTAGGTGGCACACCAAATCCACCACCACCTGGAGTATGTATGCTTATTATGTCACCACACCTTACATTTATACTAGTTTTTCCAGCCAAAACTGTTTCTACGCCATCGCGAATAAGATAATTACGGCCTAGCATGCCAGAATGACCACCACACAAACCATACGGAGCAAATATCCGTCGATCCGACAATATCGTAACCTGTGCCTCAGTTAATACCTCTATTTCTCTTATAATGCCATCGCCACCTCGATAAACACCCGCTCCACCCGAACCACGTCTTACTTCATAACTTCGAATCCGCAAAGGATAAGCATATTCTAACGCCTCTACAGGAGTATTAAGCGTATTAGTCATATGTGTATGAATAGCATCATCACCATCATTTGTAGGACACGCACCCATACCACCTCCAATAGTCTCGTAATAAGCAAAAGGAGTTGGGTTAGCAATTCGCAAGTCTAAACCGCCTATAGTGAGATTGTTCATAGTTCCCTGACTTGCAGCTGGCACTTTATCTGGACAGACCTGTGACAAAGCTCCCAAAAGTACGTCCGTTATACGTTGCGATGTTTCAACATTACCACCAGCCACAGCGGCAGGCATACTAGCATTCACTACAGTACCTTCGGGTGTAATTACATCTATAGGAAGTAAGCAGCCACTGTTTGTAGGAATATCATCTTCTAAAAGACTTCGGAAAACGTACATAGTAGCTGCTAAAGTAATGGCTCGAGTAGCATTTATACTACCAGCCACCTGCGGAGATGTACCAGAAAAATTTACTTGTACTTTATCACCATTGATAGTTATACACACTTGAATCTTAACTTCATCAACATTAACACCGTCATCATCCATTACATCACTAAAACTATAGGTGCCATTAGGCAATGAAGATATCAACTGACGCATCGTACGGTCAGAATATTCCATTAGATTTTTCATCGCAGTAGTTAAATGATTAGGGCCATACCTTGCCACCAATTCTGCGATTCTGTCTACACCCCTAAGATTTGCTGCTATTTGAGCGCGAATGTCACCAGCCC
>CAWWAV010000067.1:0-6044 GCA_963934935.1 uncultured Anaerolineales bacterium | reverse complement strand
ATTAGCAATGGCTGATTCAACAAACTAATCTCGGCAGTCAATAGTACCGGGCGAATCCTACTGTATGATGACCAACCTGAAAACCATTGCATCCAAGGTTCAGTTAAAACCATAAAACCATATTTGTATCTAAAAAAAGCAGTCACCACCAGCAAACCAATCATAATATATGCCAAGGCACTACCAAAACTCGTTGTTCTAAATGTTTCAAATAGTAGTTTCGTTATATGCAAATAGCGCAGTAGTATAAAGGTCATAAATAGAAAAGGTATTATAAAACTCACTCCACACATTAGTCCTAGTACCAAGCCAAGAATAATCATACCAATCCCATTGCCATCATTATTACTATTAGCACGTTCCAAACCTACCAGCGCAATGACAAGACAGACCAATGCCATGGACATCCCATCAGCTGTTCGCGATATCATTACAAGACTCGGTGATACAGCTAATAAGGCCATAGTTACACCCGCACCAACCCTACCAAGATAACGAATAAACCACAGAGGAGAAAAAATCAAAGCACTTCCACACAACGCAGTAATAACGCGCGCCGAAATGGGATTTGCGGTATCAGCAATCCAAAATATAACAATCTGGCTGAAGTTTACTAAAGCACTATTAGCGAGCCAATTAGTATCCACTACCTTTTGTCCATCAACTATTAACCAAGCGAGCAACGCATTTTCAACTTCAATATCAGACAATGGCAAAGATCCCAGTCTGTAAAATCGTAGCAAAACACCAATCAAACCAACAATCAAGCACCAGAAAATACTAAAACGACTGTCAAGGCCATCAAGATTGTATGTTTGCAACAAGCTAGTTTTTGTTCCAGCAGCACCCTTATCCGTGCTGAAATTATTAGTAATGCTCATAAATATCAACTATCTCATTGGTGTATATTTTTTTCATGTGATTTTCAAACTTTGCGAATCCATGCAATGGATAATCCCTCCGCTCTAATCCTCCTACATACACGTATTTGATCGCATATCGAGACATGATACCTGAAGCAACCGACCAATCTTTAGTGGAATAAAGAGTATCGACCGCTCTTTCTCTACCACTCAATTCATCATATCCTCCGCGCCATTGCAGTTCGTGCCCAGGCCATCCCAAGACTGTCGCCAAACCCGTATGAGTGGATATCCTAGCATATTCACTATAACTGCCACCAACAGCTTCCACCATCACTCCATCATCAGAAAGAAAGTGATTTATCCATTTAATAGCATCATAATCAGATCTACTTGTTTCCTGAAGGTATGCAGTACCATCTAATGTAACAACCTTATTCCCATCAACCATCGTAGCACCACTCAAACCTTGCGTTTTTGACCATATAGACAAAACACTATATATCAGACCAGAACACAAAACTACATACACAAAACTTCTATATATCATCACGAAACCTGATTTACCATAACAACTAACACGCCAGATGCCATAAGTAGCCACGATAGACCATAACATCCAAGCCTGATAGTAAAACTTGAAAACAGTGTTCATCCGAGCACCAAAACTATCACGTAAAAAAAGGAACTCAGGCACAAGTGTTAACAAACATCCAGTGCATAACAATAACAACACGAAAGGACGTACACTTAATCTTTCCCGAGATTTATGCATAATGCTCATGGCAAGACTCGCACAGACAACTAATATGCCAGTCAGAAACACAGTAGTCCATGGACTGTCGATGACCCTTCGTTTTATAACGTCTGATATTATTTCATTTCCAGAAACTGCTCCAAAAATGGAAGCCTGCACTCCATCGAGTTCTACTTGAGTAAAGATCAACCATGATAGAATGACACAACCTAGTACCAAAAATATCAAAGTGCTGATACCAAGATAAGCTCCCACCTTCCATTTAGACCGACCTCTATACGTCACAGTCTCCCACATCAACCACCCAACCATAGGCACCAAGAGCACACCAAACATCACTATGAACTGCGCAATTCGAGTTGGATAAAAAACATTCGGTAGCACACCTGATGCCTGAGACTGAAACCCAATATAGAAAGGCCAATAGAACAAAATACTCACTACAACTAGTGCACCTATTGAGATTACATCACCTAGACCAACTTTGTTTCTACCTAAAAAGTATCCGACCACACTCACAAATAAATATATGGGGTAGTCCCAGGTGTTTAAGAAGGACAATCCTCCTATGACCAAACCAAAAAAAAGTATCCTATCTATCTTTATAGGCAGAAGAGTCTCTTTTACAGTAGTTTCTCCTTCTATTAGGCTAGGAGCCACTGTGATATTTCCAATATATAATTGAAGTGCAACATACATAGCTAGCACAACAAATGGCAACGCCAACAAATGAGGATGTAAATCACCCAATAAAAAAGAAAACAAAGGGAATTCAGTGATCGGCTCCAATGACATTACCGACCCGTCTATATTACGATCGCGTATCACGCGCGATGCCTGCCACCACCATAAATACCGCTCAGGCATCCACAATTCACTAAGTGGCGGAGCAGCGTCTATCCACTTAATATCTAACCAGCGCCAGAACTTACCAGTACCAATGCCACGTTGATGAAGAACTTCCAATAGCCCATTAAGGTTTCCAGTAGCAAGAACAAATACGGGTGCCATAATGGCTCCAACAAATGGACTTGCCAGACGAGCCCGATCATTTCCTCTAAACAGTTCCGATTTGTTTTCCAACGTGCGATAAATTAAGTTGTAGCTTAGACCAAACGTACTTATAGCAGTCAAGCCAAATACCAAAGCAATACCCAAGTTAAAACCTACAGATGACGTCACTCCACTGAAGCTTGTTACTAAAGCAATAATCACATATCCAAAATAATAGTAACTTATTGCATAACCTGACAACCAAGGATCCTCCGGCGGCATAGCTCCATTTCGCAATATAGAATTCATAAATGCGAATTCCATTGGTTTTTCAGTGCCTAATATGTCCGGATTAAGACACCTAACATATGCCCAAAGCCCGAATGTAATTATAAAAACCATCTCAGTGACAAGTACGTAAGGTGTATTTTCCCGAATCCAAATGAAAGCGTCACGAACTTTCCCAAAGTAAAATCCAACAATACCGCAAAATCCGACTGCAACCAAAATGCCACTTGGAGTTAATTTGAGATAACCAAAGGAACTCATAATCCAAAATACATAGCCCACTAACAGGAGTCCCGCTACTCTACAAACCGCATAACCTTTATCATTGAGATTTCCTAACATATGAAATGTAAGTGGCCACATTAACAGCCCACAGAAAGTTGCAATTGCCCACCAGATTAAACATGTCAAGACTTCAATCATTAATTTACTTTCGTTCCTGACTCAGTAGAATGCTCATATATCACTACACCATCATTCTCGTACGCTACTTGCAGTAAGTCCATGTCAACCATCCGCCGCAACTTATCCAACCCTTCAAATGGATAGTATGCCAATTCATATTCACCCACCACTACGTACTTGACAGAATACCGATCAAGGAAAGTTAGCGCTTCATCAATATCGTCATTCGTATAAAAGGCATTTATCGCTTCTACTCGATTAGTCACTAAATTCGGAGGTGTAGATGCACGCTGTTGACGCTGATGCCAGTTCCACCCAACCACTCCCGGCAACCCAGTATAAACTGTGTAACGAGATCCCCACCTGTATTCCGGCGTGTGGGCCTCAACAATTACGGGAGAACCCGTAACATTGTCCTGCATCCAACTTATTGCATCATAATCAGCTTTTAAGGCAAATGATTTACCTTTGTCTTGGTAGCTTGCATACTGCATAAAATCCATGCCATCTAGACCTCCAGGACTTGCAATTGCCATCCGATCGCGAGTTTTGGCTGATATCGCTAGCACAGTATAAGATATTGATATCAAAACCAAAGTTAGAAACGGTACATACCAAATTATTCTGCTACCGTATTTCCATTTCTTGGTTTGACCTATCGTCCAAGCCAATGCAACGCCTCCAACAACACTAAATAAAGTCCAAACCTGCAAATAAAACTTGAATACAGTGTTCATGCGTCCAATATCACCATCGAGTCGCACACACTCAACAAACAAGGTGAGTAACAGAGCTACACTTGTTAGTCCCAAACACATTCTTTTCCCCGCACTCTGGCCGCGTATCATCATCAACGAAATAGACCATACAACCACGGCCAAAATCAATGGTGCTACTACCACACCCGAGACATACAATCCTAAACCCGCAATTATTACAAGAAGAAGAACGCTCACAATAGAAGTGTCAGCAAACTTATTTCTATTGCCAAAGAAATTGCCGCTTCCGCTCAACATCCCAATACGAGTTTCTCCGATCAAGTACCCAACCACTAAAAACAGGAATAGACCATGCACTTGCAAATAGGCTAAAATCGGAGTAGTTGATCCGCGCCAAATTTGTAATTTGGTGTACGACGACCCATACCATGTTGCATAAGGCAAGAAAAATAAAGAGGCAAGGATAACAAGTAGGCACAGCTTCCCTATGGAATCCGCAAATCTCATGCGATTATTAGCTCGACAACGACCATCAATATACACCCAAACAATCGCACAACACCCAATTAACATGTATGTAGGATAATCCCAGGTGTTCGTAGCGGCCAAAGACCCTATTACAATACCCCCCAAAGCCCAATGGGTCACAGATGCAACTTTAGACCTAACTTTTCCTTTTCCAAATACGACTGCAATGGACCATACTAATGCTGCCAAAGTTACCGGAAGTGCTAGCATATGTGCATGTAAATCACCATACAAAAAGGTAAACAAAGGAAATTCGGTTATTGGACCAGATTCATTGACTGGATGCGGAATTATACGAGTCGCATTCCAGTACCACTCTCCGGTACCAATAGGCACGGTTTTGTTATTTGCAAATACTTCATAGATTCCACTAATGAACCCTGGAAATTGATAGCCATCTACTAACAATTCACTGCTGTTATTATCAATTACTCTACTCATTCCCTTGTACACAGTTTCAGGCTGACCCAAGTTACCCATTATCACCATCAAAACAGCACCCGCGTATCCTGCAAGTAAAGGCGACAATCGAATACCAGACTTTTCTCTATAGCCAATCTTAACAGCAAGGTTATAGGATACACAGAAGGCTCCTACACCAGTCATAGCAAACAATGTCGGAACCAACAAATTGTAAGTAATAGCAGGCAATATACCAAGCAACTTGGTAGGTATTGCAGCTATAACATAGCCAAAATAATAATAATTTATGTATCCGCCACTAAACCATGGATCATAAGGTGGAAAATATGTGCTTTTTATGACAGCATTGAAGTAAGAAAAGTCCATGGGTTTCTCACCTCCATAGACAGGATGCCACAAGTCGGGGTTTGCACGCCTAATAAATAAATCAAGAACAAATAAAACTAACCATAGTAATTCTATTTTTAGTATATAGCCCCGATTCTCTAAAATCCAATTCGTGAGTTTCTTGTAATGAGTGATAACAATATACACAGATAATGAGACCACTAATCCAATAACAGCAGTTATAGTTCCGCGATTAAATTCAAGCCAGCGCAGGCTCGCAAACAGCCATGTCAACCAAGCCACAATTAGTAACGAAACAATTCTTGATATTGCATACCCTCTATCAGACAAACTCCCAAACGCCAAAAATGTCACGGGGAACATTCCCCAACCAAACAATAACAATAGTAACCACCAGGTAACCACTCCGAACACATGGTTAGTATTCAGTAGACTTTGTCTATCAAACATCTTCGACCAAGTGCCACCCTTTTGCTGCGAAGATAAGATGTCGGACTCCAACATTAAAGCATTAGGGGCTTGGGTTACTTGCTTTGGTGTCATCCAAACAACTGAGTTGAGATCAACCCGCTCAAGCTCAGTCCGCACGCTTAAACTTGAAAATATCGGTGTTTTCTTGAATATATATACTTTTGGATGATCATATACAGTAAATGGTTCTTCAGCCTGCTGATCAGACATTATCCAATTGCCAAGATTTGGATAACTAGCAAACTCAGC
>CAWWAV010000066.1:0-6052 GCA_963934935.1 uncultured Anaerolineales bacterium | reverse complement strand
CTAACAATTATTATCCACATGGTGGCCTAGCATTAGCCAATACCATAGCTACCACTGCTGAGATGATGGTGTTACTCTTGATAATCAGACCACGGCTTGGGGGCCTGCAAATTGCCACCATACTAAAAAGTATATTGAGAACTATGATTGGTACAATAGCAATGTCAATCTTCTTATATGTTTGGTTACAAATAACAAATATTTCTGCTATTGTTATGGTTCTCGGTGGAATAACAGTGGGAATAACGATATTTTGGGGAGTCACTATGGCTTGTGGTAGTCAACAAGCAAACAAGATACCTATGATAATTGTGCGCCAAATCAAAAGATTAGGGACGTGACAGCCCAACTATACTAGTCATCCAAAGAAGATTGTTCATCAATCTGAGACTCGGCCTCATCAAGAAGTTGATTGCATCGTTGTGAAAGCATCTCGCCTCTTTTGTACAATTGCAATGATTCTTGAAGTGAAAACTGACTACTTTCCAACTTGCTCACTATAGATTCTAGTTCTGTAAGTGCAGCTTCAAAGTCAAGCGATGCTGGCTCCTTAGATTTTACCATTAGCTCTACTCCTGTGAGATAATTCTTCCAACTTCAACCTCGAATTTTCCTTTGTCTACAAGCACATCTAATAATTGTCCCTTTGATACACTATTTGAGTCAGATATTGTTTCTGTTGTACCAGCACGAGTAACAATAGCATAACCTCTACTTAAAGTCGCATCAGGACCAAGACTATCTAAAAGATGATCAAACTTTTCCAACGTCAATCGTTTTGTGCTAATATTATTGCCTATGTCAGAAACACATTTGTTGTACAGATAATTTAGTTTTTGGCGCGCATTCTGTATCGCATTTGTCGGCGACAAAGCTTGCAACATACTATCGATTTCATCCAATTTTAAATTGCTTATTTGAATTTTATAGGCAACCGCCTCTGAAATCCTTACCAAATCTGTGTATATTTTCTCACGTAGTAAATTGTGGTCCGGTGTAGCCATTTCGGCAGCAGCCGATGGGGTAGGTGCTCGCAAATCTGCAGCGAAGTCGGCTAAAGTAAAGTCTGTTTCATGACCAATTCCAGTCACTATAGGAGTAGTCGTTGCAAAAATAGAGCGTACCACATCCTCAGAGTTGAATGCTGCTAGGTCACCCATATTACCACCACCTCTACCCAACAATATTATGTCTGCATTTACATTATCAGCAGCATTTAACGCACCAACTATTTCCACAGGCGCTTCAGAACCCTGAACAGAAGTGGGAAACAGTTGAGTTTTTGCTATAGGCCATCGTCTATTAATTACATGTAGTATGTCGTGATATGCTGCACCAGATGGAGAAGTGACTATAGCTATGGTTACTGGAAAAGCAGGTAGTT
Source organism: uncultured Anaerolineales bacterium (assembly GCA_963934935.1). Lineage (GTDB taxonomy): Bacteria > Chloroflexota > Anaerolineae > Anaerolineales > UBA11657 > UBA11657. The sequence goes on along the minus strand of CAWWAV010000066.1, from coordinate 4,668 downwards.
TTGTCTTGTTATCTGGATCAAACAGTCCTTCAGAAGCAAGTTTATCCTTTAGAATCTCTGTCTGGAGCAATAAGTCGCCGGCTCCTACTGATTCTATTGTGCTAGCATAAAGTTGATATCGCCCCCCGGAAGGATAGATAGTTACATGACCATGTACAATTACTCGATCACCATCATTAGGAAAATAAACTAACCGTGAAGCAACACTACGCCACATGACACATTGTATAGTAGACGCTTTATCCTTAAGAGAAAAATATACATGGCCCGACTGCGGACGCGAAACATTTGACAATTCGCCTATTACCGCAACATCATGCATCTGATGGTCATTCTCAAACAAGTCGCGTACATAATCTGTTAATTCGCTGACTGTCCAATGAACGCCAGGAAAACGAAAAGACATTTGCATATTCATATAAATAATCTATAGATATTTCTGTATATATGATAGTAAACCACTGCCTCAAAGCTGTCAATTGAGAGCTATGTAAATGCTATAATGACCCTATGGATAAATACATATACAACTACATTATTGTTTGTTCTGAAAAATCGTCGTGAGTATACAATTTGGTACTGACGGCTGGCGGGCTGTGATTGGAGACACATTTACATTCGGAAACTTACGACTCGTGTCTCAAGCCATTGCCGATGCAGTTACCTCACCAGACTGGCTTGACGAAGAACATCAAAACCATGACCCTAATCTGATGGTAGTAGGATATGACACTCGTTTTCTGTCAGATCGTTTTGCAAGGGAAGTAGCCCGGGTCCTTGCCGGGAATGGAATAAAGGTATACCTTGCTCATGCTGACGCACCCACACCAGCAATTTCGTATTCGGTGAAACACCTAAAAGCGGCTGGGGCAGTTATGATCACTGCTTCCCACAATGCTCCCCGCTACAACGGTGTAAAAATTAAAGCTGCCTATGGTGGAAGTGCACAACCCAGTCAATGTCGTAGGGTAGAAGTATGCCTAAACGACAATGAAACACGAGCTCGAGGTCCGAACCTAGTTGATTTTGACCAAGCAGTATCCAATGGAACAATCATACGTTTCAATCCTTTCCAGCCATACGCCGAACATCTTCACAACATTATAGACATCGAACGTATTGCAAATCATCCTAATAGATTGCACGTCATATCAGATGCAATGTATGGGTCTGGAAGAAGCTATTTGAAAAGTATATTAAGCGGTACTGGAATAGAAGTTATGGAAATACGTAGCGAAATGAATCCAGGATTTGGAGGCATCCATCCTGAACCAATCATGAAATATTTAGGAGCGACAGCTAGCGCAATAGCAAACGGGAAAGGTGATATAGGAATTATTACAGACGGAGATGCAGACCGTATTGGCATTATGGACAACCATGGTCAATTCATTGATCCTCATCGCATTATGGCTCTATGCCTCAAATATCTTGTTGAACATAAGGGTCTTAAAGGTACAATAGTTAAGACTTTATCCACCACACATATGCTAAATCGACAAGCATCTTTGTACAACCTTCAGGTCAAAGAAACTCCTATTGGTTTTAATCATATATCCAACCTCATGCGTTCAGAAAACGTAATTATCGGGGGCGAAGAATCCGGAGGGATAAGCATTCACGGACATATTCCAGAAGGAGATGGTATTCTCATAGGACTGCTTATATTAGAATTGATGGCTGAATTCATGACCCCAATTCACGACCTTGTGAGTGATCTGCTCAACAATTTTGGTCCTGTAGAATATATACGTGATGACCTGCGACTCTCTCATCCTGTTGAAAAGGATGATTTAGTTGCCCATCTGCACAAACATGCCCCCAACAAAATAGGTCATCTTCAAGTAAATAATGTACAGACCAATGACGGGATAAAATATCTAATGGAGAATGACAATTGGCTATTGATCCGTCCGAGCGGAACTGAACCAGTTCTACGTATTTACGCTGAAGGTCGCAGCAAAGAAAATGTGAAAACTCTTATGGAATATGGTCGCAAGATTGCAGAAAATACCTGACGATTTTAGCAACTAGACTGTTCAAACACGCCGACGACAACAATATATCTCCACAGCAAATAAATCGCCGGCGTAATAGTACAGAAGTAACTTATCTATCCGTTAGCAAAACGCCTCACTGACCTTGTGACAATCACAATAGATATCAACAGCAACATTGCAAATACTAACACAGGTAATCCTACCTCATCAGCAAATCCAGTATCTGGAAGCGTCTCTGGAGATGCAACACCCTCTACTATATCAACCGTTCCTGAAGAGACATCTACATCATTAATGCCTGATGATGATATAGCCTTATTAGCAGTTTCAACAACGGATGCCTCTGAATTTGTCGACGACACGGGTGCCTGAACAACATCAACTGGTTCTGCCGGCAATACCTCAACGCTATCTATAGCAGACTCATTTGCATCGGATCCTAAGCTGGATGCCACTCTTGCTTGTTGCTCATTATCAGATGATACTACAGCAGCCACTTGGGCTACTGAAGTAGCCTCTGCATAAACAGCTACCTGAGTATTACTAACATTGATTTCTGCTATCTGGGTTGCACTAGCACCAGCCTGAGCGGGTTTGATTTTGAATGCGTACAATCCTAAAGACACCAAACCAGCCACAAAAAGACCGCCTAGTGCCACGGATGCTACAATGAAAGGCCTATTTGAGGACTCTTCTTGATACTCCATGTTACACCTCCCCTAAAGTGAATATCACAACCACCCTAATCTACTTTAAATACCTACAAAAAGACGATGTCTTTTTGTCTGCCTTAGGATGACTGTGCTAAGGCAACTGCCGGGGAAGCAATGCTAGCTATTTTACATGGTAAAGACAATTTTGCACAGCCTTTACATTGTGTCATCACAATGTCTAACGATCATAGTCCCCAGCAGACACACTAAGACGATATTAGGGGATGCAATATTAATGCCAGGATTTAAAATTTTCCTTATAATTAGTCCAAATGCATAAACTGGAATCTACATACCTGCAACATGATCTAGCACTACTCAGAATGATTGCCTCAGCAGCAGGATTATTGTTGACAGCTAGTAACAAAAGAGACGCAGCTATTGAGCTAGCTACAGCCATGCAACAACCTGACAATTTGAAACTAAATTGCGTTGGACTAGGTGAAGAAGCACAAGGTGTCTTATACGAACTGTTAGCGTCAAAAGGACAAATGACGGTATCATCAATTAGTAGAAAGTACGGCACTATTCGACCGCTAGGTCCAGCTGCACGTCAACGAGAGCGTCCACAACTAGAACCCGCCAACCCTGTTGAAAAATTATGGTATCACGGTCTCATAGGAAGAGCATTCGACAACCAATCAGATGCACAGGAATATTATTATATTCCATCTGATCTGCTACCATTGTTGCCATTTCCAAAGCCAAAGGACCTAGATATTAGTAAATTGCAAAACCATACTCCCAATGAGAACGATATATTATTAGCACAACATACTTTGGTAGATGATGCTTGCACAATTCTAGCGTTTCTGCGCAAACATAAGAAAAAATCTCATAGTTATTCTAAATCTGAGTCCAATGTAAGTCTTGAGAAACTACATGCATACCTTCAGCAGCCAGAAAATTTAAATATGCTTCTTTCACTATTACAAGATATGGGATGCATATCTAAATCAGGATTAACACTCACATCTAAAAATACTCGTGTATTTCTATCTAATAATCGCTCAGAACAATTAAGAAGCCTGGCCAATGCCTGGCACAAATCCACCCGATGGATAGATCTTTTTTCCGTACCCATGCTTGAATTCAATCAGTCTGACTCAATACGAATCCATCCAGAAAAAGTTCGCAATTCTATACTGGACCAACTCAACATGATTGCCAGTGACATATGGGTAGATTTAGACACATTTGTTAAAATAATCAAATCAAATTATCCTGACTTCCAGCGTGTATCTGGCGACTATAACTCATGGTACATAATTAACAAAGCAACAGGCAAGCAACTCAAAGGTTTCAGGACTTGGAATCTAGTAGAAGGAGCTTTAGTCAAACAAATAGTAACAGGTCCGCTACACTCACTAGGTATGATAGATCTATCTCATAATCACGAATCGTTTCGTCTCAACCAAATGTTCTATGAATTCACGCAAAATAAACCCTGGAAAATTGTAGAAGAACAAAAGCCGCTGGCAATAAATGATAATGGTCTTATAACAGCATTTAGGTCTAGTAATCGCGCTGACCGTTTTCTGGCAGCTAGACTGGGCCAATGGGAAATGACCCGCAATCCTGACTTGTACCGTTATCGCATATGCGCAAGCAGTTTGAAACAAGCACAAGAACAGGGGTTCACAGCTAATCATGCAATCTCATTTTTGCAGCGCGCTACTGAACAAAATTTGCCTGAGTCAATACATAAAGCACTACAAAATTGGGCCAATGAAGGGGTCTCAGCCCAATTAACAAAGATGACTGTGGTTACTTTTAATTCAGAATCCACATTGCAAATGCTATTGAGTGACCCTCAGACCAAACAATACCTAGAAGAACAGATAGGCCCACTAACTGTTCAGGTAAGATACGATAATCGCAAAAAACTGCGTGACCATATGATCAAATTGGGTTTGATACTTGAAATTAATGATTAATAGTCGTGATGTAATATT
>CAWWAV010000065.1:0-6083 GCA_963934935.1 uncultured Anaerolineales bacterium | reverse complement strand
GAGGAACGACAACCTGAAATACCTTGTCCGGGAAGTGTAGTCGTACTTCTTCTACAACTTGCTGTGAAAGCTTTAATCTTGAATCATACATGGTCATTAACACCCCTCTAATTTGTAGATCAAAATTAAATGCGGCTTGAATACGGTTGATAGTCTCCAATAGTTGACCTAAACCCTCTAATGCTAAATATTCGCACTGTACAGGAATTACCACCGCCTGCGCGGCCACCAATCCATTTAGGGTTAGCAGTCCTAGGGAGGGAGGACAATCAATTAGTACGTAATCATAGCGGCTAGCTTGTGATAAGGCCTGTTTGAGACGGTTAGCACGATCTGGCTCGTTGACAAGTTCTACTTCAGCACCTGCAAGGGCTGGCGATGATGGTATTAGAGATATACCTAACTTCTCACTTCTCATTGTGTTAGCGTGGAGGCGAGTATTTGGACTTATTAGTAAATTGTACGTTCCTGCGTTGATATTTTGTCTTTCCACTCCTAGGCATGCTGTAGCATTTCCTTGTGCATCAAGGTCAACTAACAAAACTTGTTGATTGTTCGTGGCAAGATACGATCCTAAATTTATAGCTGTGGTTGTCTTTCCGACACCACCTTTCTGGTTAACAAATGCATAGATTCGAGTCATCTACGTCTACTGTAACGCTCCCTTCTCTTATTTTATGCGATTATATCAGAGTAGTGGGACGTGGAGTTGAAATGTTACGTATTATCGTAATAAAGAGGGCTGAATATTGACTCTGCGTTGATTGCCGTCCCCAGTACTATTTGTAGTGACTCCGGTGTTGTGCTCCAATATCATGTGAACAATACGTCTTTCGTTGGGCGGCATAGGTTCAAGTGCAATTGGACGTCCAAATTGTTGTACTTGGTTAGCCATTCTTTGAGCTAGACGTTTTAGTTGGTGCTCTCGATGCTGTTTGTAACCATCAATATCGAGACTGATATGAGTCCATCTATTTTGTTTGTTAGATACAACTAATTTGATGAGATATTCTAGACTTGCTAATGTTTCGCCTCGTCTACCGATTAGTGAAGAAAGATTGTCTCCCACAATATTGATTCTAATAGATGATCTGCTATCTGTTGGATCTGTTTCTTGATCTTGCACACAAATATTAGCATCTATGTTCATATAATAAAGAAATTCAGTAAGAACTTTATTAATAGTGACTAATCTAGGCTCATCACCATCGTTTTCAGTTGCTGGTACGACTGCAACTACTCTAGCCAAACTGTCGGAGTGTAGGTTGCCTTTGTCAACAACAGTTATCTCTAAATCATCGCTATCCATCTCAAGCTCTAATGCGGCTAGATTAATGGCTCTTTCCACATCCTTGGCATGTATTTCTAGTGTACTATTGTTTGATTTCATAACAGTCTTCTCCTAAATGCAACTATTCCAGGATGTTATCTTTAGCGTCTTCGTTTTCCCCCACGAGCTTTTCTGGCTTTTAATCTTTTTGCTTTTCTACTACTCATTTTTTCCTGAGCTACAGTGGTTGGATTTGCTGAAGTACCACCTTGTTCGGATTGTTGAGATATCTTGGTAGTTGGGGGTGGTGCGATTGTCGGAATTGGCAACTTGGCAACACCTGCTATATTAACTGGTGACCACTCTAACCTTTCACGGTTTATTATCATGTATTGCACTACAGTTGCTATATTGGAGGTGATGAAATAAATTGAGAGTCCTGACGAGAACTGAAGCGCGAAAAATGCAAACATCAGTGGCATCATTGTCATCATTGAACGCTGCATTTGCGCAGACTGATCGTTGGGATCAGCAGTAGGTGGAGTCATCATCTTTTGCTGTAGTACGGTGGTTATATATACAAACAAAGGCAAAACTGGCACGCCAATCCCAGACAATATCTCCATGTAGAATCTATCTGGCTGACTAAGGTCCATCCAGAGAAAAGTACGTTCTACGGGTATCATTTTGTGGAATTCTGGGAACCATGATTGGTATGCAGCCTTGTATAGGTCTATCATTTGTAGTGGAGCTGCTGGAATTGCATGCATGATGGAGCGATACATTCCAATGAGGATTGGGAACTGAATAAACATTGGCAGGCATCCTGCTAGCATTGATGCTGGACTATAGCCAATCTTTTGGAGCTCTTTCTGCATACGTTCCGGCTCTCCCTTATATTTCTCTTGTATCCTCTTAATATCTGGTTGCATGGCCTGCATCTTCATCTGAGATTTCTGTTGCTTGGCTGTTAGAGGCATTAGGAGTAAACGTATTGCTAAAGTCAGTATAATTAATGACAGCGTGAAACTATCACCCATTACTTTATAGAGTAGTAATAGTGAGTTAGTAAATGGGTAAATGACTAATTGATTCCACATGATTGATCTATATATCTAATAATATTCAAAAAGTAACCAGCTATTCTGGATTAAATTCCCATACAATTACACCGTCTGATTGATTAATGGCATACACTAGATTGTCACCATTCATCGAGGTAATATACACTAATCCATTATGTGCGATTGGATCCGCTAAAAGTCGGTCGGCATTTTTGCTATCAATTTCAATATTCCAGACAGGATTTCCACTAATAGCGTCTATCGAGTATACAAATCCGTTGTCACTGGTTACAAACAAATTGCCATTACTATATGCGGGTGTTCCTCGTGATGCACTGTCAAGTTGTTGGCTAATCCACATTTCACGTCCGGTCTCTCTGTTTAGCGCGTATACGTATCCGTCTAAATCGCTGAAAAATACATGTTCATTAACTGCCTTAGGACTACCCCAAACCCATCCTTCTGCTTCATATTCCCATATGATCATGCCATTAGCAGCGTCTATAGCATAGACACTATTAGATAACGACCCTGTATACAGAGTGTCTTGATAAATGGTCGGAGAATCGGCTAAGGCACCCTTAAACTTCTGCTGCCATATTTGTGATCCATTAGTAATGTCAATCGATGTTAGAGTGTGATCCATGCCAGGCAAAAACACATATTTACCATTTGTAGAAGGTGGAGCCCATAGATCTTTTGCCGATTCGAACTTCCAAGCTGTTTGGCCGTTGGAAATTTGCAACGCGTATAATGTATTTTCCGAAGTAAAAAATGCTAAGTCTGCGCTTGCACTTGTGCCAGTTGGTGCTGTGCCAGATTTGTTGTTTGTAGCATCGAAGCTCCAAATTTCATTTCCATTTATGATATCAATAGTAAAAGCATGTTTATTGTCTGATCCTACTACTATTGAATCATTAGTGTGTGCTGGGGATGTGTACAATTGACTTCTAATACTATCAGGCTCACTAGGAAATTTCCATATCAACCTACCAATATCTGATGAGATTGCATAGACCGCATTATTGTTTGCTATTATTAGGTTGTTGTCGGCTATGATTGAATTGGGCCATGAACTTGCTGGCATAGCACCGCTGCACCCTACTAGCAGTAGAGTTATTGTTATTGCAAAAACAGCAATGTACAAATGGTGTTTTATCAGATGTTTGAATCCGGACATAATTTCAAGCTTTTATCCATTACCCATACGGAAGTTTATATTATCAGTTTGACCAGGTATAGGATCATAACCTCCGGGGTTGAAAGGATGGCATTTTAAAACCCGACGTAAAAGAAGAGCAGACCCCTTAATAATCCCAAATCTTGATATTGATTCATAGCCATATTCTGAGCATGTAGGTTGAAAACGACAACTAGGTGGCATTAAGGGTGAAATACATTTTCTATATAATGTTATTGCTGTAAGGAACAAATTTTTCATCTAGCGTTCTTTGTGCCTGCTTTGATCAATAGTGCAGATTGTGATAGTAGATAATACATTGCTGCAATTACATCATCCACCTTGCAATTACCTATAGTGGGTCTGGCAATTAACAACAGGTCCCACCCAGCCAAAATGTTTGCGTCATGGTAGCCAAATGCTTCGCGCATCAGACGCTTAGCTCGATTTCTCTTGACAGCGTTTCCTACATGTCTGCTTGCAACAAAACCTATTCTTGAATATGGTTGTGAATTTTTGATAACCTGTAAAACAGCTAGCGGGTGTACCCAAGATTTTCCGGAATGTTTCACTTTTCGAAACTCATTTTGTCTGCGCATAACAATCATAAGCGAGACTTTCCGGAGGTTTTATTTGCGCTTATTCTTGATTGACGCACTACCGCTTTTAGTTCCATTCCAGTCCACATGTGGTTTAACATGGACGCGTTGTACAGCTAGTACACTGCGTCCCTTACGTCGTCTAGACTTGAGAACTTTTTGTCCATTTGAAGTACTCATGCGTTTTCGGAATCCGTGAACTCGTGCACGTCTCCTGATTTTTGGTTGATACGTTCTCTTAGGCATTATTTAGTCTCACATAAAAGTGCGGCTCGACGTGTTGCTATTACTCGCCGGCCGCTATATATCTATATCGTTTTATCTGTCTTTCAGTGGGTGACATTATACCTGACGGTAGAGTGCAGGTCAAATATCATTATGCAAGTTAAGTCTCAATTAGCTGCGGTGGTCAATATAGCCTTCAGTTTTAGATGTACTTGATTCTTGAACAATTCGTACCTCACGTTGAGGAAAGGGTATCAATATGTTTGCGGATCGTAATGCGTTATATATGGCTGTATTAACTCTGTCGAACATTGGTCGGGTATCAATGTAACTTTCAATCCACCAACGCAATCTGAATATAAGGGCCGAATCACCGAAATTTAGAAAAAGAGCATCGACTGGTTTGTTGTCAAGCACTCCTTCAACATTTCTAATAGCGTCAGTTAGTGTTGTACGGGCAAACTCTAAATCAGTACCGTAGGCAACACCCACTTCCATTTGGATTCGATAATGTGTATCCGGGAAAGAATGATTGACGACAAGACTTTTTTCTATAACTGAGTTGGGTACAATAACTGTCCTGTTGTCTAATGTTTGTATTCTAGTGCTTCTTAGGCCTATGTCGATTACATTTCCCCAAGTGTTTAGATCTCTGATTTCAATGCGGTCCCCTATCCTAAAAGGGCGATCTATCATAATTAAAATACCACTGATAGTATCTGACAGTGCTGCCTGTGCAGCTAGTGCTATGGCTAATGACCCTATTCCCATTGTTGCTACAAGTGCGCTGACATCAACATCAAAGTGTCCCAACAGGATAATTATTGCTATACCTCCAATAATACCGAGTATGACTCTTCGTAGTAAAGGCACTGCTTGAGTCAACAATCTTGGATCTGAAGTTTCTGTTATGTGTTGTGTGTACCAGACAAAAAATGCCGAGACACTTCTCCATAACAGAATAACAGATAGAGCAAGGTAAACTACAAAAAAGAATTGTGTCCAGAATGGAAGCAAAGTAAACGGCAAGAATGCAAGTCTTAATATTGCCCAATGTGATGTTGCTGCAATTACAAGCCAATAGATTGGCGTTCGGGCAGCGGGAAGTAATGCGTCATCAAGTTTAGTTTCGGTGCGCCCAACTATTGTTTGAATTAATCGAATCAGCCATTTAGTTACTATCTTACGACCAAGGGTAGGCACAACTACCAGTACTATGGCAGAAATTCCTATATCGATCCATTGTCTAGAGTCCAGTCCTAGAAAATTCATTGATAACTACCTTGTTGTTTTCTATGTACAGTTTTTATAAACAAAACAGCATTAGCTAGTCTTATTAGATATTATATCTATAAAATAACATATGTGTATGCAAAAATATATGCTGTGACATTATTTTGGAACACAGGATTTACTATGCAAAAATTAGTAATAATATTAAAGGTATGTGCTAGACTAATATTACGAAAAACAAATATAATCTATAAATCTTAATCAAAATAACTACATTGCAGACAAAGGAAATTTATGACCTCAATTAGAGATGTTGTAAGCTACATTCATGATAATAAGAATAAATCGTTAGAAAGGCTTACTGACCTATGTGAGATTCCTAGTATATCTACCTTGCCGGATCATGCATCAGACATGCGCAAAGCGGCAGAGTGGCTAGCTAATGAAATGCAGAGTCTGGGTATGGAATCTATAAAAATTATCCCTACAGATGGTCATCCAGTGGTTTACGG
>CAWWAV010000064.1:0-6107 GCA_963934935.1 uncultured Anaerolineales bacterium | reverse complement strand
CCGTTGACTAGATATACATCGATTGGTGGTATACCACTACATGAGTTTTTGGCAACAGACATAATAGAAGCTATAGTAGATAGAACTCGTAGTGGTGGTGGTGAGATAGTGGGGCTTCTAGGGGACGGGTCAGCGTATTATGCTCCGGCCGCTAGCGTAGCACAGATGGTTGAGGCGATTTTGAAGGATCAACGGCGTGTGCTTCCCGTAACTGCTTGCTTGCAAGGTGAATATGGATTAAATGATGTGTTTGTGGGTGTGCCAGCGATCCTGGGAGCTAACGGGCTAGAAAAGATTGTGGAAGTTGAATTGGATGAGTTCGAGAAAGAGATGTTTAGCAGATCGGTTGCATCGGTAAAGGATACGTTACAAACATTGAGTGAAATGGGATTTTGACACTGTCGAGGTTTTTGTGGCAGAAGTTGTTGGTTTTGTTACAACAGTACGTATTATGAAACATTATGCTCCTCCTGTTGAAGCGCTACACTGTTATTTGGTGCGGAATAAACAATACCGTTTTCTCGTGCGTGGAATTAGAACAATTGAGCTTGTAGATACGAATTATAAAGTTGTTGGTCCAATAACTCATGTGCGTTACGGGCTAAATAGCCTAAAAATACAAGCTACAATATTTCCCATGAGAGTTGTCAGTGATTATGGAGGCGTATATACAGGGATGAATGCAATTGATTGGATAATAAAGAAAGGATTATCTTATCCACGAGCAGATGTTGATTGTGTTATGTCTGATGGGACCATAACATCGTGCATGTTGAGAGATTTGGATTTGAGTGTGGTGCCTGTAGTATATGTTGGTGCTGACTCTGATAAGCTTCCCGGTAAGCCCGTAAGTGCAATTATTAGTATAGATGGATCTATAAATAGCGATGTTTATAGCAGCCGTGTACGGCACTGTTTGCCGATCATATATATAAACGAAGATGAAGATATAGTCGAGTCTGCTACACATCAGGTGCAGACATTAAGTTGACACAGGATGTTATATGATTGAATTTCACACTTCATTAGTTGGTAATATTTCATACAATGCATAAGTCAGGTGTTGTAGCTGTGGTTGGATGTCCAAATGTGGGTAAATCTACGCTTATAAATGCCTTTTTAGGCCAAAAGATAGCAATAGTTTCTTCGAAACCTCAGACCACTAGAGAAGCCCAGCGAGGAATTCTAACTAGCGAAAATGCACAAATTATATTCGTTGATACACCAGGAATTCATCGACCTCATCATGCGCTCGATCGTACTATGCTTGCAACTGCAAGGGCAGTAGTGCAAGATGCTGATCTTGTGTTGTGGATTGTAGATATTACTAGAAAGCCCGGTACTGCTGAACGTCGGGTTGCTCAATTCATTCAACAAACTAATGAATCGTGTAATGTATTCATGGCTATGAATAAAAGCGATATATTAAAGCCCGAAAATGTAATAAGTCATTCAAATATGTATCGCAAATTATGTTCTAAGGCAATATGGATGCTTGTTTCAGCTAAGCGGGGAGATAATATTGAAACAGTAAAGAATGAAATTGTTGATTTGCTGCCAGATGGTCCTAGATATTACGACAACAACCAAATTACTGACAGTACTGTAAGAGAGTTAGCGGGTGAATTATTGCGTGAATCTGCATTGCATTATCTTAGACAAGAGATACCCCATGGCATTGCTGTAATAATTGAAGAGTTTATAGAAAATGAGGAAGAGAAGATAGAGATAATTGCAACTCTTGTAGTAGAGAATTCCAGGCACAAAGGGGTTGTGATAGGTAAAAATGGTAGCATGATCAAGTTGATAGGGATAAGAGCCAGACGCGAAATTGAAAAGATGTTAGAAAGCTCTGTTAATTTGCAAACCTTCGTCAAGGTGAATGAAGATTGGAGAAATGATAATAATCAATTAAAGCATATGGGTTATTGATGCTTCCGCGCTATAATGCTGCTACATGTTGCGTGTTGGTGTTATTTGATTGGCACAGGAGGATATAGGATGGGTGATGCGAGTGTGATGGGATTAGGAAATATTGAGGATTTACGTAGGTGTGCTAATACAGTGCGAGGACTAGCTATGGATGCTGTGCAGCGTGCAAATTCAGGGCATCCTGGTTTACCTATGGGTATGGCTGACGCGGCAGTGGTTCTGTGGTCCCAGTTTATGTGTCATGATCCTAGTGATGTGAATTGGATTAATCGTGATAGATTTGTGCTTTCAGCAGGGCATGGCAGTATGCTTTTGTATGCATTATTGCATTTAAGCGGATATGCAGTTAGTTTGGACGATATTAAAGAGTTTAGGCAGTGGGGCAGTATTACGCCTGGCCATCCTGAGTATGGTCATACTCCGGGAGTTGAGACTACTACTGGACCATTAGGACAGGGTTTGGCTAATGCAGTGGGAATGGCAATGGCTGAAAGGTGGCTAGCGACTCGATTTAATAAGACTGGGATGTCATTGATAGACCATTACACTTACGTCATAGCAGGAGATGGATGCTTGATGGAAGGTATTTCTCATGAGGCATGTTCTTTTGCAGGGCACAATAAACTTGGCAAATTAATCGTTCTATGGGACGACAACAAAATCACCATAGATGGTGAGACAAAGCTTTCGACAAATGATGATGTGATAGGTAGATTTAAGTCATATGGATGGCATACCATAACAGCTGATGGCCATTCATATCGCAGCGTATCCGATGCTCTTGAGGAAAGTAAGCACGAAACTGATAAGCCGTCATTAATAGCTTGCAGTACTATTATTGGTTTTGGTAGTCCTAATAGAGCGGGAACGGCAAAAGCGCATGGGGAGCCTTTAGGAAACGAAGAGATAAAGTTAGCTAAAGAGAAACTTGGCTTACCGATAGGAGAAGATTTCTATGTTGATACAGAATCAATAAATCTCCTAGCTGATGCAGCTAATCGAGGATTGGCAGCTCGGAAAGATTGGAACAGGATAGTCGAGAAATATCTAGACAAACATCCTGCAGAGCATGGTGAGTTCACTAGATTGATATCAGACGAATATTCTGACGATTTGCTCGATGACCTACCAGACTTTGCAGATATCGAATCTATAGCAACAAGGGCGGCGTCAGGAACTGTGTTGCAGAGTTTGATTAGTGAAATTCCTAATCTGATTGGTGGTTCGGCAGACTTAACAGGATCTAACAGCACCTTGGTTAATGGTCAAAACATACTTAATTCCGAAAATCAATCAGGAAGATATATTTATTATGGAGTGAGAGAGCATGCGATGGGAGCAATAATGAGTGGCATTTCTTTGCATGGCGGATTAGTTCCATATGGCGGAACTTTTTTGGTTTTTGCAGACTATATGCGACCGGCGATTAGATTGGCATCTATGATGGGATTGCAGGTTATATATGTGTTTACTCATGATTCCATCGGAGTTGGTGAAGATGGTCCTACGCACCAACCAATCGAGCATTTGTTATCACTTCGCTCGATACCAGGATTGACTGTGATTAGACCTGCTGATGCCACTGAAACATCCGAAGCTTGGAGAAGTGCTTTGACCAGAAGAAATGGTCCAACGGCTTTAGTCCTTACTAGACAGAAACTACCAGTATTACATCGCACATCTGTTTTGAATGAAGCAAGTGGTGCAGCGCAGGGAGGATATGTACTGAGAGAGTCGAACGACCAGCCGCAGGCTATACTTTTGAGTACTGGATCAGAGATCCATGTTGCTTTGGAGGCTAGTACGATATTGGAGCAACATGGAGTCGAAACGAGGGTTGTGTCAATGCCTAGTTTTGAGATATTTGATGAGCAGTCAAAGGACTATCGTGAATATGTCTTGCCTGGTAGTGTAAAGGTCCGAGTAGCAATAGAGGCCGGGGTAAGTGCTGGGTGGGATAGGTTTGTTGGTGAAAAAGGTAGGATAATCGGTATAGATAGATTTGGTGCCTCAGCTCCTGCCGAGACTGTTTACAAACATCTAGGACTTACTGCCGATAAAGTAGTAGATACTGTGTTGGACTTAATGTGAGCAATGGCAAAAGTTAAATTAGCACCATCCATACTTTCGGCTGATTTTGCTTGCCTAGGTGAACAAGTCGAGCTATGTCTTGAGGCAGGGTGTGAATTCGTGCATGTAGATGTTATGGACGGGCATTTTGTGCCTAACATTACTATGGGTCCAATTGTAGTGAAATCATTGAAGCCTTTGTTGGCCAAATATAACGCGGTTATGGATGTGCATCTGATGATTACTAACCCAGACGACTATCTGAAAGAATTTGCTGAGGCTGGAGCGGATGTAATCACAGTGCACGTCGAAAGTTGTGGCAGATTAGGCGATACAGTAGAAATGATACGCTCACTTGGAGTACGACCTGGTATAACATTAAATCCTGATACGAAGTTGGAAAAGATTCTGGAAGTCATACCCAATGTTGACTTGGTGCTTATTATGTCAGTGAATCCTGGATTTGGTGGTCAGGAATTTGTTCCTGCGACCATGAAAAAAATTGCTGATGTCAGAAGGATACTTGATAAAACTGGATCCAAAACGGAATTAGAAGTCGATGGTGGGATAAAAGTGTCCAATGTTCAATCAGTTGTTGAGGCAGGTGCTAGCGTTGTCGTAGCGGGTAGTGCTATATTCAGTAGTGGAACGACAATTGAGAATAACATTGCAGAAATTAGAAAAGCAGTAGATATCTAAATTTGGAGCTTTCTGGATACTGCAATATGGAGGGCAACTGTGATAGTAACTACTAAATACTTATTTGAACATGCATATGGAAAATATGCAGTCGGAGCCTACAATATAAATAACATGGAGCAAGCCATAGGCTTGTTTGAAGGTAACGCTAGGGCGGAAGCCCCGTTCATTGTACAGATATCTAAAGGATCTAGAGGTTATGCCGGAGTTGATATGATACAGGCTATTATTCTAGCTGCGGAACAAATGTACCCTAATAACATTTTTGCCGTACATTTAGATCATGGGGATGAGCAGACATGCTACGAATGTATTGAATCGGGGTTTTATAGTTCGGTAATGATTGATGCATCTCACCATGCTTTACTTGAAAACATTGACATAACACAGCGAGTAGTAAAAGCAGCCCATGATAGAGGTATTAGTGTTGAGGCTGAGTTAGGTATGTTGGGTGGGGTAGAAGAAGACATACAGGTGGATGAAAAGCATGCCATGTTAACTGATCCAGACGAAGCTGAAGAGTTTGTAGTCAAAACGGGGTGTGATAGTCTTGCGGTCGCAATAGGAACAAGCCACGGAGCCTACAAGTTTTCAGGAGGACAAGGACTGCATTTCGACCGAATTGCTTCGATACAAGAGAAGCTGCCAGAGTTTCCACTAGTAATGCATGGTTCCAGTTCGGTTCCGAAATCAGAAGTGGAACGGATAAATAATGCTGGTGGTGCTCTAGATGCTTCGGCTCGTGGGGTTGATGAAAACGAATTTGCTAAGGCGGTAGCACTAGGAGTGGTAAAAGTAAATATTGATACGGATGGTAGATTGGTTTGGACTAGAGTGCACCGGGAGTTTTTTCGAGATCAACCTGAAGTTTATGATTTTCGAAAACCAGGTACTATATTAATGAGCGAATATGCGGATTTTATTGAAAAGAAAAGTCGTAAGCTTATGTCGGCAGGAAAATTGGATGATGTTCGTGATAGTCTAAGTTAGTGTACTTGACGCATATCAAATATCAATTTGAATATGGCTAAATTAACTAGACAGTTGTTGTTAGAGAATCCCATAGACCAATATATAAAATGGCAACAAGATGCTTTTGAAGCGGGTGGCCATAAGCTTAGCTCGATGGCTCTCGCTACAACTGGTTTAGAAGGAATGCCTTCTATTAGGACTGTGTTACTGAAGGAAGTCACAAAAGTGGGCTTTGTTTTTTATAGCAACTACAATAGCGAAAAAGGCCGTCAAATTCAGGAGAATCCTAAGGCTTCAATTTTGTTTTACTGGGAAAGTCTTGAAAGACAAGTTAGAGTAAGTGGAGCTGCGGAAAAACTAACAGCATCTGAGTCGGACGAATATTTTCAAAGTAGACCTAGAGGAGCTCAAGTTGGAGCGATTGCTTCACCTCA
>CAWWAV010000063.1:0-6191 GCA_963934935.1 uncultured Anaerolineales bacterium | reverse complement strand
CCTTTTTATTTATGGCTAAAAAATGGAATGCTCGATTATGCCAAAGAGATATTGCTTGACGATATGTCAATAAGACGCGGTTTGTTTGACAGAAATGAATTGGAAAAGTACATGAACTCTAACCAAGAACTGCCTTATGATTTCTTCGGTAAAAAGATATGGATGTTGACGAACATAGAATTGTGGTTTAGGGATAGTGGTGCATTCATACAATGATGAAATTCAGTACTGGTGAATTAGATAAATAATATGACAACAAGTAATCGCATTAAACATTCTGATAGGCTATTTGAGGTTATAAATCCTTACTCGCGTGAAATAGTAGATACTGTACCGATATCATCTGCCGAACAAGTTGATTCTGCTCTTAATTCATCTTACAGACTTAAATGTAATCTTACCGGTATTGATCGGGCTGAAATTCTATCTAAGGCAGCTAATTTAATTGCAGATCAAAAAAGTGAATTTGCTCAACTGATTAGTTCAGAATCCGGTTTGTGCATTAAACATTCTTTGTATGAGATATCCCGAGCTGTCAATTGTTTGAACTACAGCATTAAGCAAGCCGAGATAATTGACGATGTAGACTTGACATCAGATTTTGTGTCCAATTACTCTCAATCGGACCCAGAGTTAAATGTGATTTCTGAGCCATGGGATTTAGCCATTGGTATAACACCATTCAATCACCCATTAAATATGGTTGTTCATAAAGTTGCACCTGCAATAGCTGCCGGTACACCTATAGTCATAAAACCGTCAGAAAAAACTCCTTTGACTGCTATTAAGTTTGGAGAGATATTAGTTGCATGTGGTTTGCCAGAAAATATGCTAAACATTGTTACTGGTGTACCAGCAAAAACTATAGTGGATCAGTTAGTGTCATATCCAGGATTAGACCTTGTCAGCTTTACTGGTAGTGTAGCAGTGGGTAAATACATTGCTGCCAAGATGGTTAGTAATGGCAATGAGCTCAAAAAATATATGCCTGAATTGGGAGGAAATGCTACTTTTGTGGTGATGGATGATTGTGATGTTGATCTGGCAGCAAATGTTGCTCTCGGAGCATATGCTAATTCTGGCCAACGATGTACTGCTATAAGAAAGATTCTGCTTCATGATGCAATATCTGATGATTTTCTACAAAGGTTCGTGGAGCTAGCTAGTGAGATAAAGTATGGCGATCCTATGGACCCGGATGTGGACATGGGCACTGTGATATCGACTGAACAAGCCGAAGTGATCCAATCGAGAGTTGAAAATGCTGTACGAGATGGTGCTCGTGTCTTGCTCGGTAATGAAAGGGATGGGGCCTTATTGGCTCCGACCATTGTCGATAATGTTGCTCCTAGTAGTGAATTGGTTGTAGAAGAAACATTTGGTCCAGTAGCTTCTATTATGAGAATTCATAATATCGAAGATGCTATTTCTTTGATTAGAACTTCTCGATTCAGACTTGCTGGTTCAATTGCGACCTCTAATCGTGATATTGCTGAAAGGTTGCACAACTCTATTCAGGTAGGTCAATTTAGTTGGAATGGCCCCCCGGGTTACAGAACTGAAGAAGCACCATTTGGAGGGTTTGGCGATTCTGGTAATGGCGAGAAGGAGGGAGTAATTATGATGACCAGGGCCATGAGGCGTTTGCGAACATTTTATGAACATCGGACATAAATAGCACATTGAAAGCAATTATTTTGGCTGCAGGACGTTCCTCAAGGTTATATCCCATTACTCTTGAGTTACCAAAATGTCTTTTACAAATAGGCAAAAAGAAACTAATAGAACATCAAGTTGATTGGTTGCGAAGATGTGGAATAGAAGACATATTAGTTGTCACTGGATACTTAAATCATTTGATCGAAGCTGTATTGGGGTCAACAGTTCAATACTCTTATTATAGCGACTATGAAAATACTAATAACTTGCATACATTGTACAGTGTAAGAGATGAGATGGATGGAGACACCATCATACTTTTTTCCGATGTTTTATTATCCGTCAACCTTTTAGAGAGTTGTATTAATAGTAGTCAGAAGATATGTTTGATTATTGATTCCTCAAGTATTACGGACAAGACTATGCGTATTCGAATACATGATGGATTTATATGTGATATAGGAAGTCATATTGCTGTGGAAGATGCTGACGGAAATTTTATAGGTGTGGGTAAATTTTCAAAAAACGCAGTTGATTTACTTGTAAATCAAATGCGAGATTTAGTGGATGACAATATGTATATCAATGATTACTATACTATTGCACTTAGCAAGTTGTCTCCAAAGGGATACAAAATAGGATTTATAGAATCTATGAGTGAGCCTTGGGTTGAAATAGATACGCAGGATGATTACGATAAAGTGATTAATAGTTCATTTGCAAATGAGTAACATTCATGTGAGATGCATATAGTGAGGATTGAATCATTATAAAGCCAGGCACTATTTGGATTACTGGTTTGTCCGGGTCGGGCAAAACAAGCTTAGGCACCAACTTGCTACAGGCACTGGAATTGATGGGTGTACTAAATGTTGAGCTGCTTGATGGTGATGAAACTCGGAGGCGATTGCCGAAAACTTATGGCTATTCTAATGAAGATCGTAAAACAGTAGGTTTGCTAGTGGGTAAGTTAGCTAATGAGTGTAACAGAAGAGGTAATGTAGCAATTGTCTGTGCAATTTCACATGTTAAACAAACACGTGCTCAGATACGGGAGCAACTCTGTCCGAATTTTATGGAAGTTTACCTAGATTGTCCGGTAGAAGTTTGTGCTGACAGAGATATTAAGGGGCACTATCAGAAGGCATTAGCAGGCGAATATGACAATTTCGTTGGTGTGACAGAACCGTATCAGGTATCGGATAAACCTGATCTGATACTAGATACCGTGAATCAAACTGTTGCTCAATGTACTGACATTCTTCTTGACTACACTTTGAAGTTTTTTGCTCCTGACAGTTAGTTACAAAATTGTCAATATTTTAGGCTAACTACAAACCAGATTGTGTACTATTAACCGGATTACATCATTGAGCCGCAAGAACGATAATTGGAGTACTTCAACTTGGTATGAACGTATGAGCATGGCAATGAGTTGGTTGAAAAGGCGATTGACATATGTTTTCCGTTTGTCAGTAGGTTGGACAATTTTTGTTTGTGTGAGGAGTCTACATCCTTTCATTCGCATTAGGATTGGGCTGCTTAATTATGCGCGAATAGGACACCTGGCAACCAATACTGAATTGTGTATGCGAAGAATGTCTGTAGCTTCTCCTACTAGAAAAACTGTAAATATATTTCTGGCAGGCACTCCCCCAGCAAATAGACAGTTGTTAGATATGATAAAGCGGCGCCTAATAGTCGTGGAAAGTAATTATCTGTATGAGATGTTGCAATCAATTTATCAACGTACCTTAGATGATAAGATTTGGATCAGTTTGCGTCAATCTGGTTATGGTTTGTGGAAAGATTGGGGTATTGCAGGGCCGCAATTAAGCTTTACTCGGGAAGAGAAGATAAAGGGTGAGGCCGTAATGCAATCGATAGGTGTCACACCTGAGCAACCCTTCGTCTGTTTTTGCGCACGAGATAAGAAATACTTGGATGTTGCACAAAGTTGGCGCTCAAGATTAGACTGGTCTTATCATGATTATCGCAACAATGACATCAAAAATTATATGAATGCAGCTACATTCTTGGCTGACAATGGAATTCCTGCTATCCGTATGGGTTCTGTAGTCGAAAAAGCACTTGATCTAAACCGTCTGGATATTATCGATTATGCTTCGCATAAAAGGTCAGATTTTGCTGATGTTTTCTTGGCTGCTCATTGTAAATTTTTCTTGGGTGATACAGGTGGTCTATTTGGTGCAGCGGCCATTTTTGGTGTTCCATTTGCAGCTGTAAATTTGACCCCTTTAAGAATTGCTCCTCGCACTTCGCTGGATTTGTTTATCCCAAAAAAATATAGGTATAGAGATAGTCAGCAGTTTCTTACGATTCGTGAAATCATTGAGATTGGTGCTCATGATTGGGGTAGAACTGAACTCTATACCCAAGCTGGAATAGATGTGGTAGAGAATTCATCGGAGGAAATTCTAGATCTCGTAGTTGAGATGAATGAACGCATAGATGGTACTTGGGTTGATGATGATGATGACCATGATTTACAGTTGCTTTATAGATCAATGTTTCCGAAAAATCATCCAATCGTTGGACACCCATCGCGCATAGGAGCACGTTTTCTACGCAAGAATGCATGGCTTCTTAATTGATGCAAATAGATTGCAATTATTTCCTAATGATTTAGTGTTTTTGTAAACAATTAGTTTATGGATCAAAAGCCGCTTTTTACTGTAATTCTTGACACATATTACCGACCAAAATTACTTAAATGTGCCGTAGATGCTATTCGCAGACAAAGTTATGATAATTTGGAGATTATACTTATCAATAATGGTGCCACTCGTGAAACCATCGATTATTTGTGTTCTGTCGAGAGTATTGACAAACGAATTAAACTTATTCACTTTGCCGAAAATCAATATCATCCAGATGATCCCCTCATAATGTTAGATGTCTGTCTCAATGCCGGTCTTAATGAGGCTACAGGTGATTATATTTTCTACCAATCTGATGATGATTGGATGTGTGACGACTATGTGGAAAAAATGGTAAGTTTGTTTTTGGGGCATCCTGAGTGTACTACTGCAGCTGGGTTACCTGTCCCTGTAGACAGAAAAGGCACAGTTATTTCTCCAGCCGAACGGAAAAGTAATCTCAGATCACGTTACATGTTAGGTCATGAGGTTGCATTAGATAAACTTCGCGGGGGTCGCATGTTTAGTGCACCTGGTAGTATATTTTCCATTAAAACTGACGTTCTACGCGCGTCGGGCGGTTTTCATCGCAATCTAGACAAAAGTCACTTGTACGGAATAGTGCCTTTCGGTGTAACTGGATTTGATGAAACAGCTATTTTCCATTGGCGTCGTCATGGTGGGCAGCTGAATATCCAATTGGCGGAATCAGGAAAAGTTTGGCTAAAAGATCTTGAAAATTGGTTAAGCGAATGGGATATAGAGGGTAAATGGCAAGTTTTTGGGTCTACTACAGCCTATGAGGTAATCGATACGCTTTTGCAAATTCAGATTCGCTCGACTGCTATATGGTTTGTGTTGCATTTATTGCAAGGCAGACCTAAAGTCTGTGCGATTATGTTGCGACAAATTGGCAAATCGGGTCACATATATAGGTTTGTTAGGAAAATACCAGAAGCTTTTTGGGCCAGACGCCATGATGTGTGGTTTTTCCCCAAGTTATTTCTGAAGCGTGTCTTTGGTATTTTGAAACTACTTACAAGAGATTTAAACACACCATTTTAGGTATTAGAGATCAAAATTTAGGGACGAATTTATAATGCTTAGACTATATTGGAGACTAGTGTTTCATCCGTATTTGGCGCGGATTCTCGTTATCACTGCAGCTATTTTTCTGACCTCAACACTTGACGTTCTAAGCATAGGCATGATAGTGCCTGTCGTCAGCATAATGATTGCACCAGAAGAGAGTTCCTCTACGTGGATTGCTGATGTAGTTCAAAATATTACCAATAGAGCAAATCTAAGTAGTAATTATCAAGTTGTAGTATTTACAGGTCTAGCTGTAATTGTTATTCTGGTGATCATAAAGAATCTTATATTGCTACTACAAAACTTACTGGTGCATCGTCTAGCTACCAATGTAGAACTTCACTTCAAGGTTAAGTTATTCAACACATTTATGTGCGCTCGCTATGAGGAAATAACCTCACGAGGTCGCGGTGTAATAATAGAAGACCTGTCACGTGCAGCTACTGGGATAGTCAGTAGCATTTCCGTTGCAGCATCATTGCTAAACGGAGTCATGTTGACAGTGACAAGCATTGTTTTGCTTTTCTATCTATCATGGTGGTCAATACCAATCATAGGACTCCCACTTTTGTTAGTTTATGGTATTACTGGTCCGCGACTTCAGCGACGTTCTGCACAGATTGGATCTGAATTGCATGATATACGACAGAAGAACTCAGTAGCTATGGTTGATTTTCTTGATGGTATCCGTGTGATTAAAGCTAACGTAATGGAGAATGTGGCTGTCAGTCGGATAAGAACACTATTACAAGAGTATTTACCATTATATGTTGTCAGCAG
>CAWWAV010000062.1:0-6191 GCA_963934935.1 uncultured Anaerolineales bacterium | reverse complement strand
ATTTGCTTTAGTAACGGCTGCATCTCAGGATCATTCCATGGAGGCATATTGTATGATTTCATCTCCGGAATGCCGTAGTATGCGTACAGAGGAGCCTGAGATCCATTCTGCAAAAGTATCGCGTCTGCAGCTGTGCTATGATTTTTTATGTACCTCATTAAATCACCATAACCACCTTTAGCATATTGTCGATTGAAATAAAAGTTGTTTAGCGACATCACATTCGCGACTACAAACAAAATTAGCCATGCGCCACCTAATAGTGGTACGTTAGACCGAAATCCATTAGCTACAATCAATAAGTACGCAGGCAGTACAACTATGAGATAGCGCGGATAATAAAAAGGCATTAATGGAGCAATTAGAAATGCACCCACCAATGGTACAACTAACCAATAGTAAACTACATTAAGTCTTTTAGTATCAGAATAGCTGCCACGGAAACCCATAGCAAGTGGAATTAACAACAGCACACCCAACCACTGTCCAACAGTAGCGACAGTTTCTCCTACGCCAAAGGTCGTTAAACTTCCAGCCCAGATAGTGTTCATACCACTAATACTAAGCTCCTGCCATCGGGTACTTGCTTTAGAAGTTATAAAATCTAGCTGGGCAAAAGCCCATGGCATATATATTAGGAATATAACAGCCTGACACCACATCCATTTGCGCCATTGCTCCAAATTGTTCTTACGTTGTTGAAACATATACATATTTTGGGCTAGCAAAACAAAAAACGAATAATAATGAGTAAAAACAGCTGCCAGCATACTTACAACAAATATGGTCATCCATCTACTACTTTCTCTAAGTTCCCATCGTAGGACAGCGTATGATGCTATGGCACAGAAACATGCAACCAACGAGTACATTCTTGCTTCCTGACTATAATAGACCGCAAAACTAGAAACTCCTATCATCGTAGCACTCAGGAGACCAAGCTGATGATCTACCAACCTACGTCCTATCACAAAAACAATTGCTATGATTGTCACAGCAGGTAAAACAGAAAAATAGCGCAGCGAGAAAACACTGTCTCCCACAAGAGATATCCATATATGTAACAAGGCGTGATATAGAGGCGGGTGAGTTTCTGCGCCAGATGACAATACCAAATTTAGCGCTTGCTTACTAAAAGCTATACTAAATGCTTCATCACCCCAGATATTATGATGCTGTATCCTAAATAAGCGGAGGCCAAAACTCAGTAACAATACAGCTACTAAACACGTGTAAAGCACTGTTTGTTTTGACCATCTCGAGGAGTATTTGTTGCTAATCACTGTATCTTTAGCACTATCTTGCCTATGTTTCTATTTTCCTGCATATGCTGATGTGCGAGCATAGCCTGACCAACAGGATATATCGAGTCAATTACTGGTAATATTTTGCCCGAAACAACATGAGGCCAAAATAAGTCCATGAAGCGCTGTTTTATTTCAATCTTCTCTAGAATGGAACGACTACGTAAAACGGAGCCTATAATCCGTGCTCGTCGTCTCATTAGCTTACCCAAATCAATTTCTGCACGGACTCCTCCCAAGGTACTTATGACCACTAAGCGACCTTGAGATTTCAATATCTTTATGTTGCGCTCCATATAGCTTCCAGCAACTATATCCATAATCACATCTACACCATTGCCATTCGTATAGCTAAGTACTTTTTCAACAAAATCATGTTTCCGATAATTGATTGCCAAATCCGCCCCTAACCGTGTACAGGCAGTCACCTTTTCTAAGCTACTCGCTGTCACAAAGACAGGATTGCCTGTGATAGATGCAAGCTGAATAGCAGCTGTGCCGACACCACTTGCACCGCCATGCACAAGAAGAGATTCTTCAGATTGCAATCTAGCTTCAATATAAATATTTACAAAAGCTGTCAAAAAACATTCTGGTAAAGACGCTGCTTGTTCATAACTCCAATCCTCGGGGATAGGCATAAGCATTGCCGCAGGTACCACTACCCTCTCAGCATATCCACCACCTGGCAGCAAAGCACAAACTCGATCACCTAATTCCCAGTCATGCACCTTATCACCTAGCACAGATATCCTGCCAGCAATCTCTAACCCCAAAATTTTCGAAGCTCCAGAAGGAGGAGGATATTTACCAGCACGTTGTAATAGATCGGCACGGTTGAGAGCAGCAGCACATACATCCACCAGAACTTCATCTCTACCACATACTGGATCCGAGACATTTTTCCATACTAATGTTCTTGCCTCATTATCTACAACCTGAATTGCTAACATGCCGAACTCAATAATTGGGAATCACAAAACACACAAGTAGATACTTGGGTCACAAGTGAGCACCCACTACTATATTAGTAAGACGTTCAAAAGCCTTAATCAAAGCATGATTACCTTCCGATCCTAATCCCTGCTCTTGTAGTACCCTATAGTAATGAAATGCGATACTGGTGATCTGAACTGGTACTCCAAGTTCATCAGCTGCCATCAATGCTAGGCGCAAATCCTTTTGCTGTAAATCTATTGTGAAACCAGGTCTCCAATCACGTTCAACAATCTGTGGGCCCCGCATGCTTAACATCCAGCTCCCTGCAGCCCCATTTGAAATAGCTTCTAAAGTTTTATTCAAATCAAGACCAGCAGCTTGTGCAAAAAGTAAAGCTTCACTCATCGCCAGTGCATTACCCACCACTAAAATCTGGTTTACCAACTTAACCAACTGACCGTCACCAGAATTGCCTACATGAGTAATATTGTCACCCATAACTTCCAAAACAGGCATAGCGCGTCTTATTTGATCAGTGTCACCACCAACCATGATACTAAGAGTACCCTTCGCAGCACCCTCGGGGCCCCCACTTATAGGAGCATCCAACATGTGAACATCACTTTCTTTTAGTCGTGCTGAAATACTACGTGTTGCTTTAGGACTAATGGTACTAGTATCAATTACTAAAGAACCCGGCTGCACTCCATGAATAATGCCATCACGACCGAGTACTACAGATTCCACATCCGGAGTATCACTTACACATACAATAGATATTTCAGAAGAATTAGCTAGTTCTGCTGGATTTGCTGCAGGAATAGCACCTTCCTCTAATAGTGTATCCATCTTGCTAGCAGAACGATTCCATATATGTAGTTCGAACCCAGCTCTAAGAAGATTCAGAGCCATACCTGTACCCATTGCACCTAAACCAATAAATCCGATAGATCTGCTCACATTATTCTCCAAAAAATAGGTTTTACTATAAGCTCATCACATCCCAGTCACAAACATAATAAACGGCATCACAAATGAAAATAAAATTACGGCACCAACTACTATTAATGCCGCAAGTACACATCCGCTTAATCTACGCGATGGTTTTATCTCTTCTCCAGACACAATTTGTCGCAAGGCATTCATACAGTCTTTTATCTGTGACTGTGTTGACCTAGAAGATGCTCCAATAAAGTTCCACTCATGATTAGGAATAGAAGGTATTATCAACTTACGAGATTTAGTATTTGCAACAGCACTAATATCGTCAGAATGAGCGATAACCACATCAGCAGCTGACAAATCAGCAAGATCTTCTGCTCTATAGGTCAACGCTATGGTAATCTCAGGAAACTGTAAACCCAATGTGGAGTTCAGACTAACACCAATATCATCGGCGTCAGGCATAAAAATCACCACCCTACCCCCATTCATTCCAACTTGCTTTTGGTCATCAATATTGTGAATCCGATCTTCATTTAGAAGAGCACGATGATATAACCAGACCGCAACAGCAATTAAGCTATAAGCAATAGCGTGAGCTAATAGATTGGCTAAATTGTCTGTCGAAGCATTTCCCAAAAATATGTTAAGTAATTGAGATACTATAGCAACGCCACTAGCGAGGACGGTCATTGTGGCTACAAAGAGGAAAAAATAAATATAAACCTTTCTAACTGCAGATGTCCTCTCAAGTTTAGCCAAATCATTGCCAGCTTTGGATGTTTCCTGTATCTTGCGCCACGACAACAACCAAATTGGTAGTCCAGCCATCAGAGCAGCTGAGACATTAGCTACTTGTTCACGCAGTAGATTCCCTAATCTCTGTTCAAGTATCATGCGAATAATTACATCAATCACACCCCCTAGTCCAACCAGTACAACAGCAAAACCAATTGTTGATAGCAAATATCTATAAATCCTTCTAATTTGCGCTTCTTTGTAAGCATTGGGTGCAAGTTGAGCATCATGATGCAAAACAAACGCATGATATGACCACACTATGCCAAAACCAATTATCGAACTAACAGCTATGCGAATTTCACCATCATTAACCAATCCAAGCCATGCACGTAGAATACCTGCTAAAACAGTGGCTGTAGTAGTAACAACTGCCAGTGAGCCGACAAATACTAAAGCGTAGAGATACAGCTTGCGCACCGATGATTCTTGCTCATCTCGTAAGCCAGAATGGTACAAAGCTTGGGCTCGACCCCATGACAATTGCCAGAGAATTAAACCAACCAATAGACAAGCAACTTCATTTCCCACAATTGCAGCAGCACTAGTAAGTGCAGTAACTGTCTGGTCCACAAATAGCTGCAACAACATCCAATTCAGTAGCCCTATCAAGCTGTAAATTGTAAGTGATAGACCCGTAATACTTAGTAAGAATAAATATCCGCGCCTTACATCTGCAACACTCCCCTGACTCTCTTTACTATCTAAATCAATTTCTTCACGTTCCTGTTTTCGAAAATAGAGTGACAAGATAGATAGCACTAGCAAAGCAACAACAGAGCTGATAATAGCCTCGGATGAATCCATACCATTTGGAAGTAACTTAGAGGACGATCCTAATATTGTGTGATATAAAGCAACCAACAGAGTAATCGCATTGGCAACAATAGGTCCAATCAATCCCAACAACATTAAATACAAATATATTGGTGCAGGTCCTACATCGACCACTCCATCCACAGCTTGATCCACAAAATGATCGCGCGCTCTACCCCAATGCCACAAAAAAATTGGTAGGCCAATTATGATTACAGCAATTTGTACCGAAATCAATTCAAAATCTGCTTGAAGTCTGGGATTAAGTAGACCTCGCAACAGTACAATTGCTGCCCAAGCCACTGACTGAATACTTACAGCGCAAACTGCAAACAAGTACCAACGACGTACACTACTCATCGCACTCCATTAGAGTATTTCACTGACATGCGCTAGGATCACTCAAACAATTTGACCAATATTGCGACGCAGAGCGTATTTTCCAAACTTCATTATCAAGCCGAAGAGTCATACGAAATGTAGATGAATCATACCCATCACTAAAAATTCCCCCTGAGTAGAAAGTTGTCTCCCGCACTAAAACCCGGGCTCTATCATCTTCAATATCAACTTCAATGACTTCAGTTTGCACATTGTCATTATCATCAATCCTGAAGTCCCAAGAATTATTCAAAACCAAATCCTCAAATTCATCAGCAGTTTGAGGATAACCATCTAACTGCATAGATAGGTAGCTATAAGCACGTACATAATCATCCTGATGTAAAGCCAAAAGATAATTATGCGCAACACTTTCAGGTGAAACTCCATCTTTGTAAGATGGTTCTGGCATAGATTGCACCATAAACATCGAAGTTATAACAAGCACTATAGAACCAACCACAATGCCTATAAGATATTTATCTGTATGTTTTCCAAACATAAATAACCTTTTCGTATCTCAATACTTCAATGCTTGCTCAAACTTGATATGCACTACATTTAGTTAGTCAGGTAATCTCTGGCTAACTGCTCTCCCTTGGCTACGTCAACTTTAGCTAAAAAGAACGCTCCCAACATAAACAACACTAAAATTGAAAGTATGCCAAAACGCGGATTATCATACATAAGAGTCACATATCCCATCAAGAAAGGACCCATGACTGCCGCAAACTTGCCGAACATATTGTAGAACCCAAAAAATTCAGCTGATCTTTCAGTCGGTATGATGCGGGTATAAAGACTTCGACTAAGTGCTTGGATACCACCCTGAAAAAGGGCAATCATTACTGCCAGAGTATAGAAATGCCAAGTTGCATTCATAAAATAAGCCAGAAATGTTATTACAGCATAACCACCGATAGCATACATAATGGCAGGCTTAACTCCTACCACATTGGAAAAACGATAGTACAAAAGCGCTGCTGGAAAGGCCACGAATTGTACAAGCAG
>CAWWAV010000061.1:0-6221 GCA_963934935.1 uncultured Anaerolineales bacterium | reverse complement strand
CAAACCTGACTTTGTACTCAACCAACAGCAAAACCAGGATGCAAAAATCCTTTTAGCTGGCGATAATTTTGGGTGTGGATCATCCCGAGAGCATGCTCCATGGGCTCTAACTGCTTGGGGTATAAATGCAGTTATATCGACATCTTTCGCCGACATTTTTCGCAACAATGCTTTAAAAAATGCGCTCTTGCCCATAGTGGTTAATAAGGATATTCATCAATCATTGTTTGAATTAGTCGCACAATCACCAGAATCAGAACTTTCCATAAATCTTGCTGCTCAGACTTTAACAATCCCTAGAAGCGCGGCTGTAACATTTCCAATAGACAGTTTTGCAAAAAATTGTCTTCTTACTGGGGTAGATCAACTTGGTTACATCCTATCACACGAATCACTAATAGAGACTTATGAGTCAACATGTTAGATAATTACATAAAAATCTATGATACAACCTTACGTGATGGTACACAACGCGAGGGAATATCACTGTCCTGTGATGACAAACTTCGTATAGCTCAGCGTCTTGACGATCTTGGTGTAAGTTATATTGAAGGAGGCTGGCCCGGATCTAACCCCAAAGATGTTGAATTCTTTGATCGAATGCCTGAATTAGATCTTAAAACTGCTCGAATCAGCGCATTTGGATCCACGTGCCGTGCAGACTCTCAACCAGAGGAAGATAGCAATATACAAGCTTTAATACTCGCAAATACTCCTACATGCACACTTGTAGGCAAATCATGGACATTACACGTAACCGACGTAATCAAAACCACACAGAAAGAAAATCTACGCATGATTCAAGACAGTGTAGCACATCTGAAACATCATAAAAAAGAAGTCATTTATGATGCAGAACATTTTTTTGATGGATTTAACGCTGACCCAGCTTATGCTATGGAAACAATACTTGCAGCTCAGAGTGGAGGTGCCGATACCATAGTACTTTGTGACACCAATGGTGGTACGATGCCATGGCAAATAGCTTCTGTGATGCACGATGTAAAAAAACAAGTTGATACTACTTTAGGTATACACACACATGACGATTCTGGATGTGCTGTTGCTAACACACTTATAGCAGTACGCGAAGGTGTTACACACATTCAAGGCACTGTTAATGGCTATGGAGAACGGTGTGGCAATGCCAATTTGTGCAGTATTCTGCCAGATTTAGAATTAAAAATGGGTGTAACATGCCTGCCCGAAGGTAACCTTAGAGACCTGTATGACTTAGCACATTTTGTGGCTGAGGTCGCCAATCTCTCTCCTGATGAACATCAGTCTTATGTAGGGCACAGTGCCTTTACGCATAAGGGTGGTATACATGTAGCAGCTATGCGTCGTAACTCACATAGTTACCAACATGTCAATCCTGAACTCGTGGGGAATGAAATGCGCACTGTAGTATCGGAACTATCGGGTCACGGCAACTTGCATGCTAAAGCAGAAGAATTCGGAATGCAGTTAGACAACAGAGAAACAGTGACTGAGGTCCTTTCAGAAATCAAGGATTTAGAGTCACAGGGGTTCTCATTTGAGGCAGCAGAAGCTTCTGTAGCAATACGGTTAAAACGCCGTCAATCTGACTACAATCCACCATTTGAATTTTTAGATTACTCAGCTACAGTTCAACACCGTCAGGGACGTGGAATGTTTTCTGAATCACTAGTAAAAATACTTATCAATAATGAGGAGGTTCACACTGCTGGTGATGGAAATGGCCCAGTAAATGCTCTCAACATAGCATTGCGTAAGGCTATTTTGCCCACTTACCCAAAGCTGAATGATATACATTTGTCAGACTTTAAGGTAAGGATTTTAGATGGTCGCGACGGAACCGCATCACTCACTCGTGTGCTAATTGATATGCACAATGAACGAGAACGCTGGAGCACTGTAGGAACAAGCACAAATATTATCGAAGCGAGCTGGCAAGCATTAATTGACGGTATTGAATACGGGCTGCTATTAACATGAAGGCGCGCATTGTTACACTACCAGGTGATGGTATCGGTCCTGAAGTCATGGCATCTGCCGAAAAAGTATTGGACAAAGTGGCCAGTCAATTCGATCATGATCTTCAAATAGATAAACGCTTAATGGGCGGTATTTCAATTGATCAAAACGGTACAGCTCTTACGGATGAAACCCTAGCAGATTGTCTGGAGGCTGACGCAGTGTTGCTAGGTGCAGTTGGAGGTCCTAAATGGGATGATCCAAACGCTAAGGTTCGTCCAGAACAGGGACTGCTGGCTTTAAGAAAAGAAATGGGTTTGTTTGCTAACCTAAGACCAGTAAGCACACACCCGAAACTGCAAGATTCTTCACCTTTGAAAAATGAGATCCTTGCAGATGTAGATATACTAGTCGTGCGAGAATTAACTGGAGGGATATATTTTGGCGAGCCAAAATGTCGCAAGGTTAATGAAAACGGTAACACGTATGCGGTAGATTCCATGGTCTACTGGGATTATGAAATAAAGAGAATAGTACAATTAGCATGTAGTTTGGCTGAAGACCGGCAAGGTAAAGTCACTTCCGTGGACAAAGCAAACATTCTTGAATCATCTAGATTATGGCGTCAAATAGCTACTGAAGTTGCGGACAATCATCCGAATATCAGTTTTAACCATTTGTTGGTCGATGCAGCAGCAATGCACCTAATCACAAAACCATCTAATTTCGACGTATTGGTAACCAGTAATATGTTTGGTGACATATTGACGGATGAAGCATCTGTACTAACTGGATCTATGGGAAATCTTCCATCTGCTTCAGTGGGTGAAAGTGGGCCAGGATTATATGAACCGATACATGGATCCGCACCCGATATAGCTGGCAAAGGTATTGCTAATCCCATTGGGATGATCCTATCAACTGCTCTATTACTACGTCATTCCCTTAAACTAGATCGGGAAGCCGAATGTATTGAAACATCAGTCAACTTAGCACTGCATGATGGATGCCGTACAATTGACCTACAACAAGATGGAAATTCTCTTTCAACCCAGCAGATGACAGAAGCTGTCATCGATAGAATGGAAAATAACGTCTCATGAGAGTTGCCTTTCAAGGTGAAAGAGGTGCATATTCGGAGGCAGCGGCTATAGACTATTTTGGGGAAAGTATAGTACCAGTAGCCTGCCGTACTTTTGACACAGTTTTTTCAAGTGTAGACAGTGGTAACTGTGCCAAAGGCATGATCCCTGTAGAAAACTCATTGGCTGGTAGCATACACAGAAATTATGACTTGTTGCAACGGCATCAATTGTCTATTGTAGGTGAAAAAAAATTTAGAGTTCGACATTGTTTGATCGCACAGCCAGATGTGCAAATAAAGGATATTCGCAAGGTCATATCCCATCCTCAGGCACTGGCCCAATGCGAGAAATACATAGACAAATTAGGGGTAGAACGTGAAGCTTCATATGACACTGCTGGAGCCGTGAAAACACTATCAGAAACAGACATGTGTGACCATGCTGCCATTGCATCAAAACTTGCAGCAAAAGTTTATGGCATGCAGATATTAGACGAATCGATAGAAGATGCAAAGGAAAACTACACGCGATTTCTAGCCCTAGCTCGTGAACCGGAAATAGTCACCCACGAATCAACAAAGACCTCCATTGCATTTACACTTAGCCAGGGAGGAACTACACCAGGATCTCTATTTCGGGCGATTGGAGTGTTTGCCATGCGTGATATAAACCTCACAAAAATAGAGTCTAGACCAACCCCATCAGAGACATTTAACTATATTTTTTACCTAGATTTTGAGGGAAGCATAGAAGAGACTAGATGCCAAAGAGCTCTGGAACACCTGAGCGAGATGGCTCCAGACGTACGTGTGTTTGGAACCTACAAATCAGACAGTACAATCTAGAGAAGATTTATTAGAGTTGATCAAGTTCGTATCTAACAGTTGCATATAGATTTTCAGCCCTCAGTTCTTGTAATGTCAGGCAAGGTGCGCCTAAATACTGCGCCAAAGTAGGAGCAAGACCCTGGTCAAAAGCAGCATGTTCCATGTTGATTACAATACTACGTATGCCTTGCTTATTCAAAAGCATTGCAGCTTGATATTCTTCTTCCCTAGGAGACCGATTGGTCATAGAGACATTTCCGGCACCATCAGTCAGTAAAATCATTAGAGGTACTACATCAGGGTATAAGAGCTTTTGTTGCATAATTACTCTATGAGATAAAGTTAATCCCGATGATAAAGGTGTCTTACCACCTACAGGTATATCCGCTAATGCAACACGCGCTAGCTGCACAGAACCAGTCGGCGGCAAAACCAATGTTGCATCATTTTTCTGAAACACTATTAACCCTACTCTGTCCCTCCTCTTATACGCATCAGTTAGTAGTGAAACAATTGCACCTTTAGTTGCACTCATTCGTTCTGATACAGCCATCGACCATGAGGCATCCACTACAAACATAACTAAGTTGGCTGACTTACGCACACGAATTTTACGGTGTAGGTCTTCCGTTTTAATTGCAAATGCCACATCTTTGAGTTGTTCAGTACGATCAATCTGATACGGTGCAGCAGCTCGAAAAGTTGCGTCAAATGCTACGTCCTGCACCTCACCGTTCGCAGGCCTAGCCTGTACATAACGCCCACGTTTTCTTTTAGTCCGAGTAGTGCTTCGTCTGCCACTATGCTGACGAGTTAGTTTGTCTAGAGGAGTATCAAAGGTCCGAGCCTCAAACTCACCTCCTACTTCATCTTTGCGACCACCTTCCCACCAATGGCTATCATTAGATACTGAATGATTCTGCGGCAAGGTTGGCTCTGCACTACTATGGTCTATATCTTCTTGCGTAGTGGTTATGTCCGTCTTGTCTTTTTTTTTATTTCTGATTGATTCTCAGTCACTTCAGTATCCGACTGATCTGAGTCTGATTGCTGGTTGCCAGAGTGAGATTCCTGAAGCCGTTGCTCTAATTCGCCAATGCCAAGACTGACAGACTCAAAAGGTCCATTTTTGACTCTATGAGGTAAGGCAAGTTGCGCTGCTATTAGCACATCATTGTCACTGATGGCTTCCCGACCCTGTAAAGCAGCATGAGCACGTGATGCTCTCAAGATAACTAAATCAGCGCGATGACCTTCAACTCCCAAGCTAGTAGTTAACGAGGCAATGTTCTCTAAATCAATTCGAGAGTAAGTTACTTTTTCAACAATTTTTCTAGCAGACATAATATCACTAGCTATGGAGTCAACATTAGGTTGCCATGTTTCTTGAAACATAATCGGTTTAGATTCAAATTGCAGCATTCTTTCCATAATGGACACGCGATCTGCAGCTTCTGCAAGACCTTGAATGTCAACCGACAAAGCAAAACGGTCCAGCAATTGCGGACGCAAGTCACCTTCTTCAGGATTCATAGTGCCTACAAGAATAAAACGTGCAGGATGACTAAACGATATCCCCTCACGCTCTACTATATTGACACCCATTGCAGCTGAATCTAATAGCAAATCTACTACATGATCATCCAATAGATTCACTTCGTCTATGTACAACAATCCGCGATTGGCAGAAGCTAACACACCAGGGTCAAAATGACGCTCACCTTGTTTTATAGCTTTTTCGATATCCAATGTACCTACTACACGGTCCTCTGTAGCACTGACTGGCAGATCAACAAAAGGTGTAGGTTTGACAAGGCCATGCAAATCACCTGTTACCAATGATCTTTCCTGGCATTCAGTACACCATTCTAATGTTACATTGGGGTCACAACCAAATCTGCAGTCTTCTATCACTTCTACATCTGGCAAAAGTGATGCTAATGCTCGAGCAGCAGTTGACTTTGCCGTACCTCTCTCACCACGAATTAATACTCCTCCAATGCGTGGATTCACTGCATTCAACAGCAGAGCACGTTTCATCAAATCTTGGCCCACGATAGCTGGGAATGGATAAATATTTCTCATAATCGGTTCACTATCTTATCATTATACCGTGAAGTTATGTTAGGTTGTCAATCCTCAGAAACAGTCCTATAATGCAAACTTAATTATTTGATAAATAAATACAACGCATAGAATATATTAGAATATATTACTCATGATGGAAGAAACTTTATGGAAGAAACTTTGACTCAACAAGACGCTAACCTATTAGGAACAATAGACACAAATGTCAATCTTATGTCCTCAGATAGTATCGACTTAGTTGTCCCTAAACGTGGCGAGATCC
>CAWWAV010000060.1:0-6336 GCA_963934935.1 uncultured Anaerolineales bacterium | reverse complement strand
CCTGGTCAATATTTCGCTGTCCGAGCAATACACAACCTGTTTTAGTGTCCGTGAGCAATGAATCAACTATGCCATGCATAACAGGATTTGGATGACCTGCAAACCTAGATTCAAGTAGAGTTTTGTTTTCTCTGATTTTATTAATTATTTCTGGGTTGGTGAATTCTTCTATCCCTGCACGCATATCACCAGATTTGAAATTTGTTGGTTGAGTATATTTACCAGTAAGTAAGCCGTGCATGATTGGCGAGAAGAAACAAACACCAATGTTGTGAATGTCAACCCATTCTTTCAATCCTGAAGTTATGAAAGTATCATTCATCAGATTACGGTATGGTTGAATAACATCAGGTCTGACAGCATCTATGAATTTCATGATCTTGGAAGCATCCCAGTCTGATAGTCCAATGAATCTTGTTTTACCCTCTTCTTGAAATCGTCGCGCCATCTCTAGAGCGTCATTGAAGTACTCATCATGATCCCCAAAGTTACAGTGATGCAGGTAATACAAATCAACATAGTCCGAACGTAAATTATTTAGTGATTTCTCCATCTGTTTTCGCATGTGATCTGGGTGATAGTAATGTTCGTGTTCGCCTGGATCATAACCTGTCTTCGTAGCCAAAAATATGTTTGAGCGCGGCAGCTTATCCCAAACTGACCCAATGATTTTTTCTGACTTTCCATCTCCATAGACATCGGCTGTGTCCCAGTGTCTGATACCAATTTCGTTACACCTTACCAACGTATTTATTGAGTCATTATCTCGTTGATCGGACCAGCCTGTGTGCATAGGCCCTAATTTCTGTGGTCCGCCATATGCCCATGCTCCCAGACTAACTGCAGATACCGAAACATTGGTGTTTCCTAAAACTATGTTACGCATATTACTCACCTATATACGGGGTAATTAAATGTAAGTGGTAGAGGGTAGCACAGGATTCGTTCGTGTACAAGTTTCATGACAAACCACAAAATGTATGTCGATCTATATAACGGTTCTTTGTATTGTTGTCTCTAGTGACTTGCTATTCTATTTATAATATTTGTGCTATGACTAATATCTTAGTAAGTGTCAATCTGTTAGATATACATTTGCTGTAAACTATACTGCACATAGATACTATGAATTTTCTTGTTAGTGATGAGGATACTAATCCTTTACGGGTTGCCATAATTGGCTCAGGACCTGCGGGCTTTTACTCCGCTGACCAGCTTTTTAAAGAGTTTGCAGATAGGGTGCAGGTAGATATGTATGATCGTCTTCCTACTCCGTTTGGTTTGGTCAGGTATGGAGTGGCACCTGATCACCTTAAAATTAAGTCAGTGACCAAACTTTATGAAAGAATTGCGAATAAACCTGGTTATAGATTTTGGGGCAATGTAGAATTTGGGAAGCATATTGATTTGGGTGATTTGAGGGCACATTATAATTGCATTGTATTTGCTTATGGAGCGAATGGTTCGCGAAGACTAGGTATTCCTGGGGAGAATCTTCAAGGGAGTCACGCCGCGACTGACTTTGTGGCTTGGTACAACGGTCATCCCGACTACAGTAACTGTGCTTTTGATCTTGCAGTTGACACTGCAGTTGTAGTGGGTATTGGAAATGTTGCAGTAGATGTAGCTCGGGTTCTTTGCTTGACAGAAGAAGAGCTCTTGCAGAGTGATATTGCTGATTATGCGTTGGATACATTGTTAAAGAGTAATGTGAAAGAAGTGGTTTTGTTAGGCAGACGCGGGCCTGCGCAGGCTGCTTTTACGAATCCGGAGGCTAAGGAGCTGGGAAATTTGCAGGGGGCGGATATTCATGTTGCTGATGAAGAAGCAGAGTTAGATATACTGAGCAGTCAGGACCTAGATATTGATGGTAATAAAATAAAAGTTAGAAAGGTAGAAATAATACAGAACTTTGCTAAGAGAAAGTATAATAGTAGTTCTAAAGTTATAAGAATGCGGTTTCTGACATCACCGATTGAAATTTTCAATGACGGTGCTGACAAAGTGTCAGGGATGCGTTTGGTAAAGAATGAGATATATAGGGCAGAGCAAGGTTCTTTGAAATCTCGACCTACGGATGTGTATGAGGACATAGATGCTGGTTTAGTGTTTCGATCAGTAGGGTATCTTGGCTCTGCTGTGCCTGGGATCCCATTTGATGCTAAATCAGGAGTTATTTGTAATTCACAGGGACGTATATTGGATCCAAAAACGCAAGAGTTCTTAATAGGAATGTATACTTCTGGTTGGATAAAAAGAGGCCCAACAGGAGTGATTGGTACTAACAAAGAAGATTCTATTGAATCGATCAATTGTCTTATCGAAGATGTGAAATCGGGTAAGATGCTTATGCCCACTAACAAAAGTTTCTCTAAGTTTGAAGAGATAGTGCGTTCGCGCCAGCCAGATTTGTTTACTTTTGATGATTGGAAGCGGATCGACAATATGGAAATAGCTAACGGAGATTTGGCTAAAAGACCCCGTGTCAAATTTACTAGCATCTCATCAATGTTGAAAGTTCTTGGACGAAGCTGAAACAACATAGGAGTAATAATGTCAGGACATTCTAAATGGAGCACAATAAAACGAAAGAAAGGAGCTACTGATGCTAAACGCGGACAAGTTTTCACTCGTTTGTCTAAAGAAATCAGTGTCGCTGCTCGGTCTGGAGGAGATCCTGAAACCAATTTTCGTTTACGATTGGCTGTTGAGAGAGCTAGAGCAGCTAATATGCCCAAGGACAACATTAAGCGCGCAATAAAAAAAGGTACCGGAGAAGAAAAAGGAGGAACGGTTTTAGAACAAGTTACTTATGAAGGTTATGCTCAGCATGGAGTTGCGTTGATGATAGAGACAGTAACTGATAATCGTAACCGTGCAGTGGCTGAACTCCGTCACATACTCGCCAAGAGTGGTGGTAATCTAGGAGAAACAGGGTCAGTGACTTGGCAGTTTGAGAACGTAGCGTATTTTGCGTTTCCACCAAGCATGCATTCTGAGGAGGAGTTGTTTGATTTGGTGGTAGATGCTGGTGCGGAGGACCTCACTTTTTCTGAGGAAATAGTTGAAGTATTCGCATCAGTTGAATCATTCAAATCAGTTAGTGATGCTTTGCAGGTTGCTAATATTTCTCCGGATGAAGCTATGTTGCGTATGGAGCCCAAGAATATGGTCGAGCTATCACCATCGGAGACTGCACAGGTGATGAAAACAATCGAGTCTGTTGAGGAATTGGATGATGTCCAGAATGTTTACACTAATCTGGAGGTTACCACTGACGCCCTTACGTTGTATGCTGGTGATTAAATTATGACTGTAGAGAATAGGTTGGTTATTGGGATTGATCCTGGTACGGCTATTACTGGATATGGTTTGGTTCGTGAAACAAATGGGCAATTAGAATGTGAAGGTTTCGGAGTTGTTAGAACTTCATCATCAGACAAATTAGAGCGGCGGCTCCAAGAAATATATTTTGGTTTGGAAGAAGTAGTAAAGCAGTATAAACCCACTGATGCGGCAGTTGAGCAACTTTTTTTTCATCGTAACGTCTCTTCAGCTATGGCAGTGGGACAAGGCAGGGGAGTGGCTTTGTTGGTTATTGCAAATGCTGGCATGACTGCTGGAGACTACACTCCAAGTGAGGTGAAACAGGCTGTGACTGGATATGGAAATGCTGAAAAATTGCAAGTTCAAGAAATGGTACGCGCTCTTCTTAACTTGGAATCGGTACCTCATCCAGATGATGCGGCGGATGCTTTAGCAGTAGCAATATGTCATGCACATACGCTTACATCACATGCGTTTCTTGAGGAGCAATAATGATAGCTTCGGTACGAGGTGTAGTGCAGGACATTGAAACTGGCTATCTGGTTATTGAGATAGGTGGAGTGGGTGTGCGTGTTGCAGTTCCAGAATCCATCCTCGATGAAACAGTGGCTATAGGAGTTGAGTTGCAATTGTGGACGCAACTCATATTACGGCAGGATTCTTTATCTCTTTATGGTTTTGCAGACAGCAAACAATTGCATATATTTGATTTGTTGCTTGGTGCTCCAGGAGTTGGACCAAAAGTGGCAATGGCCATTATTTCGGGTATGTCAGTAGACGGATTGCGGCATGCGATTACTAGTGATCAACCAGAATTGCTTAGCCGTGTGCCAGGTGTAGGTATAAAAACTGCACGGAAGATCGGCTTTTATTTGAAGGATAAGATTGATGATAAGCAAATGTCTGCTGAGGATAGCACTTTCAATAATGTAGATGTCGAGCTTTTAGAAGCGCTTACAACACTTGGTTATAGTGTGGCAGAAGCTCAAAGTGCTATTCAGGATACAGATGTTGACTCTGGAGATAATCTAGAGGATCGTATCGTGCTTGCTCTAAGATATTTGTCTAAATGATGTCGGAGATCGCATATTATGCTTGAAAATCGACAGATTGCATTTGTTGGAGCCGGAGCAATGGGCGGAGCAATGATTAGTGGTGTTCTGTCTTGCAATATAGTTGAACCCAGCCAGATTATCGCAGCGGATCCTCGCAGAGATGTTTGTGACGAACTTCAGAGAAAATATGCAGTTAATGCTACTACAAATAATATTGTTGCTTGTAGAGATGCTGACGTTATTGTACTGAGTGTAAAACCACAAGTTTTGAACGAGGTTTCCGAAGACCTGTCAGGTAGTATTGGATCGGATGCATTGGTGATTTCGATAGTCGCAGGAGCTAAATTAAATACTTTAGTAGCGGTACTTAACCACAAAAGTGTTATACGATGCATGCCTAATACTCCAGCTCAAATAGGTATGGGAATTTCTGTATGGACTGGTTCGGTAGATGTATCAAGTTTGCAAAATGAGCAGACCAAGACAATATTAGAGTCCTTAGGTAAGCAAATGTATGTGGACGATGAGAAATATCTTGACATGGCAACTGCTCTTACAGGATCTGGTCCAGCCTATATATTCCTTTTCATGGAAGCCTTAGTAGAAGCGGGGGTGAATATTGGTTTCTCTAAGGTAGAAGCGGAAGAGTTGGTACATACTACTATGGAAGGATCAGTAGCCTATGCAATGAAGTCTGTCGACAATATCTCGGACTTACGCTCCCAGGTAACTTCTTCAGGTGGCACTACAGAAGCAGCATTGGATTGTCTAGAATCAGAAGAGTTTCGTAGAATAGTGTCCGATGCAGTTGCGGCTGCGTATCAGCGTGCAATTGAACTAGGAAATAATGAATAGTTTTTTAGCTAAGCATCAAGTATTATGATAGGTAAGTATTAATGCCAAAATAAGCTTAGTTTGTGAAAGGCTGGACAATTCATAAATCATCATGTATCATCCCATTCCATAAATTAGTTAAACATTATTATCAAATATATATTATCAAATATCTAAATTTTTACCCCTGAGGGAGATGAAATGACGGAAACGATTACCTCCAGAGTTCTGGCTGAATTACAGCAGCAGATTGACTCTTACAGTCCAACAGTGCAGCAACAGGATGTCGGATTTGTGTTAGAAGCTGGTGACGGAATTGCACGAGTTTCTGGATTGTCGGAAGCACGCAATGCTGAACTAGTACAGTTCGTGAATGGCTCATTAGGCACGGTTTTCAATCTTGAGCAAGACAATGTGGGCGTCATTATCATGGGCGACTATGAGGCAGTTGAAGAAGGATCTATTGTGCGGACGACAGGTAGGATCGCTGAGGTTCCAGTGGGTCCAAGCCTAATGGGACGCGTAGTAAACGCTTTGGGACAACCAGTAGATGGAAAAGGACCAATAGCGGCGATAGAAACACTTCCTATTGAACGTATTGCAGCGGGGGTGGTTCGCAGAAAAGATGTGGATCGTCCGTTGGAGTCTGGACTGAAATCCATAGATTCCATGATACCAATTGGTCGAGGTCAACGCGAATTAATTATTGGTGATCGACAGACCGGTAAAACTGCTATCGCTATAGATAGTATGATCAATCAGAAAGGAAAAGATTGTATTTGTATTTACGTTGCAATAGGACAGAAAAAAGCAGCGATAGCTCGTGCTGTTGCTACGCTCGAAGAGCATGGTGCGATGGAACACTCTATTATTGTGGTAGCTTCTGCAGATGATCCAGCTGCTATGCAATATATTGCCCCTTATGCTGGATGCGCAATGGGTGAATATTTCATGGAAAATGGGCAAGATGCTTTAGTCGTGTATGATGATCTTTCGAAGCATGCTTGGGCATATCGACAGGTGTCTTTGTTATTGCGTCGGCCACCTGGACGTGAGGCATATCCAGGAGATGTTTTTTATCTTCATTCAAGGCTACTAGAACGTGCTGTACAGCTTTGTG
>CAWWAV010000059.1:0-6351 GCA_963934935.1 uncultured Anaerolineales bacterium | reverse complement strand
TATGACCAAGTCTATAGTGTAACATCATACTATTTCAACAAGTATCAATTTTCACATTGGATAATATTTGTTTTGCGACTGTGAAAGATCCTATAGTTGTGCCTTCTGTACTTGCTGCGGCTGTACCACATGCTACTCCCCATCTTAATATCTCAGGCCATGACAAATTGCACGATAGCCCATAGATTATCCCTGTCATAACTGCGTCACCTGCACCAATATCATTGCGCTTAGTTATAGATGGGGCAACAGCAATCCATGTACCTGCTTGATTGGACAATAGAGCACCTTTTCTACCTTGAGTGATGATCACATGTTTTACTCCAGTTTGGAGTATGGAAGATGCTGCATTCAGAGCATCTTCTGTAGATTCAACTTTTGATTCAGTAAGGGTAGATGCTTCAAGAGCATTGGGTTTTACCAGGAATAGATTTGGATTACATCCATGTAGTAAAGCTGGGCCGCTTGTA
Source organism: uncultured Anaerolineales bacterium (assembly GCA_963934935.1). GTDB lineage: Bacteria > Chloroflexota > Anaerolineae > Anaerolineales > UBA11657 > UBA11657. Next base: position 5,881 of record CAWWAV010000059.1, on the reverse strand, counting down.
TCCAGTAAGGCTTTTCCACCTAAAGATTGAATTTCTTGGATTATGTCTGCATAGATGCTATCTGGAATACTGGGAGGTATGCTTCCACAGAGTGCCCATAAATCACCAGGTTGTGCTAGCTTTCGTATTTTTGTTATAAGTTGATGACATTCTTGGGCGTGTATTATTGGGCCCGGCTCATTGACTTTTATCAATTGAGTACGATTTTTGTCAACTACACTGAAGTTTGTTCTTGTCTCGCCAGAAATACGTACAAAATCAGTCAAAACATTCAGATTGCTCATTTCTTGAGTTAGCATCTCTCCAGTAGAACCACCAACAAAACCTAATGCTATGGATTTAGCTCCGATTGCAGCTAGTCCGCGTGATACATTAATTCCTTTGCCCCCATAATTCATCTCAGATGAATTAGCATGCATGACTTTATGAAATTCAGGTTCGGTGACCTGTAATTCACGGTCGATAGCAGGGTTAAGGGTTACTGTATATATCATGCTATGTGTGGAAGTGATTGAAGAACAACACAGATATCTTCATTCTAAACTTTGTTTTTATTGATTGCTTCAACGAAACCCTTAGTGATATCTTTTGGTCGTGTTATGGCAGTGCCTACTACCACAGCAAGTGCACCATTCTCGAGTGCTAAGTTGACTTGCGTATGGGTTTGATATCGACCTTCTGCTAATATAGGTACTTGGGCTTGAGAAGATAGTGATTTAACAAGCTCAATATCAGGTGTTTTCATTTGGTTGCTATAAGGTGTGTATCCTGATAAGGTAGTTGCCACCATATCTGCTCCGGCTCTTTCAGCTTGCAGTCCTTCTTCAAGTGTGGAAACATCAGCGAGCACTAAACACTCAGTCTCTACGTGAATAGCATCAATATATGAGAATAGATCTCCAGCTGGACTTGTACGATTAGTTGCATCAATAGCAATAATATCTGCTCCTGCTTCAGCGATTTGCTTAGCATGATCTAAAGTTGGCGTTATATAGACTTGGTAATTATCTATATTGTCCTTGTATAAACCTATAATGGGTAAATTGACTGATTTTTTAATGGCAGATACATCGCGGGGCGTATTGGCCCTAATTGCCCTGGCTCCTCCCGCAGCTGCAGCTATGGCCATTTTGCTCATTATTTCTGGTCCATACAGTGGTTCATCGGGTAAAGCTTGACATGACACTATGAGTTGTTTATTAACTTGATTAACAAAGTTCTGTAAAGAATTCCATCTTTTAGCTTTAGTCATATGGATCAGCAAATGTCACTTGTTAACAAGGTGCTAGCTGCTCCTACTAATACGGCCTCGGTACCAAATCTAGCAGGTAACACTTTGGTATTATGGTGTGGTACAAGCGTGCAGTTGATTTCAATAGATTTCTGTATGTTGTCCATAAATAAGTCTAAGCTTCGCATTAGTCCGCCGCCTAATGCTATCATATCGGGAGCAAACAAAGTCATAAGATTTGATAGTCCTAATCCAAGATAGAATCCTTGGCGATTGACTGCTTCTATAGCATACTTGTCACCCATCTTAGCTGCCTTACATATTTCACGTGCGTTCATTGATTTGATGTCTTGTGTGTCACTGTAATTATTAATCCACCAATTAGTCATAGCTCCACTACTGGCTAGCCCTTCCCAACAACCTTGAGATCCACACCAACATACAGTTCCTTCCGAAGAATCGATAATATGATGACCAATTTCAGGGTGGGCACCTTGGGCACCACGGTATAGTTGACCATCGATTGTTAGACCAACTCCAATTCCAGTTCCCACAGTAACAAGAAGAAATCTTGACGTGCCTTGGCCAATTCCCCAGGTGTGCTCACCGATAGCTGCTGCATCGGCATCATTTTCTAGGGTCACAGGCACATTGAATTTATCATGGAATGCGGATGTGATATTCTTACCCTGCCATCCTGGTAGAAATGTTTCTACGTTTCCCAATGAGCCGTCGGTACGGTTGTGCCTGCCAGTACAGCCAATGCCAATGCCGAATAATACGTAGTTGTCACTCTGTATTAAGTCAGTTATATGATTTGCGATTTTATTGACTGCACTTTCAAATCCTTGTGCAGGTTCAGTAGGGAACTCCTTATGCCCAAGCAGTTCGCCTGTCTTAGTTATAAGACCAACACTAATATTAGTGCCGCCTATATCAACTCCTGCTATTACATCTATGCTCACAGATACTATAGCCTTACTGTGCTTTTGGATTCAATTGATTCTAGGGCAGCAAGAACCATTCTCGTAGCTACTAGGCCATCATGTCCAGTGACAGGAACATCTGTATTGTCTAATACTGCGTCTACAAAAGACTGATCTTCTGCTAACAGTGGTTCAGCCATATATGCATAATGACCTCCATTGGGACCATAGACAGCCACACCTTGATGTACCATGTCTAGATTTAGTATTCCCTTGTTTCCTGTGACATCTAGTTTAAAATCAAATCCAGTAGGGTGTGTTTCAGGTAAATACCAACCTATATGAGCACAACCTATGACGCCATTTTCGAATTTTATAATACTAAAAGTTTCATTCTCGATTGGATATTTACTAGCGACATTTGTTGAAGATTCACAATATATACTTACTGGCTCACTGTTGACTATCCATCGCATTGCATCAAAGTCGTGTACACCTAGAAAAAACATCACGCCAGTTCTTCCATTTATGCGATCGGGTTGGGTTATAAGATTGGTCCTTCGAGCAAAAATACTTACTAGGTCACCAAGCCCGTTTTCGCTCACTGTTTGTTTAGCAAGGGCGTATTGTGGAAAAAAGCGTAAAGTAAATCCTACCATCAATTTGATTTGTGCTTTGTCAGCTGCTTGAATAATAGTTTCGGATTCTTCCAGTGTCATTGCGATGGGTTTTTCTACTAACACATGTTTGCCTGCCGCAATAGCACTAAGGCAGGGAGCTTTGTGTAGGTGGTCAGGAACTGCAACTACAACAGCTTCTAAATCATCGTGCAGCAACATATCTTCATAATTAGTGTAAGATGTTGCTTTATATTCTTTCGCAGTCTTTGATGAAACTGATTCGTCTATATCTGCCACACAAACTAGTCTTGCCCGTTCGATGCGTGACAACATTTCACAATGGACCTGACCTATTTCCCCCAGTCCTATGACTCCAATGTTTAATTGTTTCATAATCATCCTCCTTTGTGGGCAATTAAGAGTTATTTTATGGTCAAGTAGATTATTTTCGATAGTTGCTTTTATGGGACTTGGTTTATAGATTCGACGATCCATTTGCCATTGTTGTTAAGGACAATAGTTGTATAAGATGTATTGTCGAATTCTATGATCATGGATGACTCTAAATCTTTTTCTAATATGCTACCAACTAGCACACGGAGAAGATCGCCATGTGTACATACCATTATGACTTGTCCTTGATCATGTGTTTCAAGAGTTGCCAGAAAGTTGATTGCTCTTTCTCTTAGTTGCGAAAAACTTTCACCATCATCAGGCGTAAATTCACCTAACGGTAGTTGGCTTTTCGTGATTGCTTCCTCTAGACTGGCTGCCGGTAATCCATCTAAAACCCCAGCATTCCATTCTCGCAGAGATGGAGTGGTTACTACTTCTAACGATTGTTTTTTGGCCACAATTTGCGCTGTTTTGTATGCTCTATTCAAATCGCTAGATATAATCATGTCTAGCGATTTGTTACTGAAGTGCTCTGCTAGCAGATGTGCTTGCGCCATACCTTTTTCTGTCAATGTACCGTCGGTTTGACCTTGGAGTATTCGATTTACATTTGCCTCACTCTGTGCATGGCGGACAAGTAGTACTTTCAGTCGCCAATCAGATGTGATATTACTCATAATCTGTAGAACCTATGAGTTTGTGTTTGATGCTTCAAATTGATTTACCATCGATGCATAAAATGCATCCAATACTTTTGGCACAACCCCATTCCGGGCACCGAATCGTAATTCTTGACCAATTGGATTCACAGGGTATGCGAGTATCTCGCAGTCCGTGATTTCAGTAGATACTGAAATGAATTTGATTTCAAAGCGGCTCCTATCACCTAAATACTTTCCATGCAATGTTTTGTCGAATTGGAGATGTAGTTCACGATTATCAGGATCATGCTTAAGTATTTTGCCTTTTAGGGACTTTGCACCTAAGTAAGCACTTTCATATGTGTCGACATAACCGTACTCAAATCTTTTTGTCTCTTTCATCCTATATCGCATATATAATTACGCTCCAATACACAACAATTAAATTGTATATTTGGACTTAAATCGGGATTTCTTATACATTGTTTATCTCAAACATGATCATACAGTCTCACATGAAATAAGGCGTGTTCTAAGTATCAGTTTTTTGCTTGGATTTACGGGATTCATCCATACCATACACTAATCCCAATAATGCTCCTATAGATGTCATAAAAATTACCACTCCGATTTTACCAGTACTATCATACAATATTTGTCGGAGCTCCATCGATATCCAGAAAATGCTTAGTACTATGATGAGTCTGATGAAACCATTTAAGATTCTTGCAAGATCGAACGGTTTATTCCAGTTCTGGACAAATGTGATTAGAATAGACATAACACAAGCCATACCAATGGCATAAGCAAAATCCCGTTCGCGGTCAACAGATCTATGGAAAATGCCAAAATATCCACCTATAGCTGCTCCGGTCAATGCACGTCTCACAATTGAAGGGAGCTTTATGCTATTGTTCGGATTTGTTTTCTTGATCGACAGTTTCGATTTAGACATTGTCGTTAGATGATATCAAACTATTATGTATTGTCTCACAATCTTATATGTCAATTATTGGATACTTGCTTGATTTTATGTCTGACTTCTGCAGCCGTTGTACATTGTAAGGCGACTTGAGCGATTTTTTTGCACTCGTGCAGAGATAGTGTGCGAATAAATGCTTTTACATTTGCTAAAGCTGAGGTTGAGACGCTTATTTCATCTATTCCTAGACCCAATAATACAGGCAAAGCTTGTATGTCCGAACCTAGTTCTCCACATATAGATACATGTTTGTTCTTAGCATGTGCAGCACTTACGGTTTGATCTATCAATTTAAGGACTGCGGGATGTATAGCATCTGCGAGGTAATTTAAAGTTGGGTTTAATCGATCTGCTGCAAGTGTATATTGAGTTAGGTCATTAGTTCCAATCGAGAAAAAATCAACATCGTCAGCAAGTGCTTCTGCCATGATTGCAGCAGCTGGTACCTCAATCATTATTCCTAATTCCACTTTAGGGGCCGACATATTCTCACGTATATCGTTAAATATATCTCGTATCTTGCGTAGTTCATCGCGGTCGGAAACCATTGGGAACATCACTCGAATTAGATCTGGTTTAGCCGCCCTGAATATCGATCTAAGTTGGGTTGTAAATAAATCTTGTTGTGACATGTAAAGTCGGACACCGCGTTCACCCAAAAATGGATTACTCTCTTGTTTCATTGCTATGTAAGGTAGAGGCTTATCACCACCAATATCAAGGGTTCTTATCACTAATGGTTTGCCTGCAAGCATTGTCATGATTTCTTGCATAACAATGAATTGCTCTTCTTCGCTTGGTGGTGTTGATCGCTCTAGAAATAGCCATTCTGTTCGTAGTAGACCTATCCCTTCTGCACCTTCTAGTAAGGCTTTTGGGACTTCTGATGGAGTGCCAATATTTGCAAATACTGGCACTCTGTAACCGTCTTTGGTGGTTGCTGACTCGTGTGCTGTGAGCAGATTGTCTTTATGTTTTTTGTGATAAAAAGTGACTAATTTCTTAGCTTCGGCAACTGCATTGTTGTCAGGTTTAGAGATTAGTGTGCCAGTAGTTCCGTTAATGATAGCTTCGGTATCATTAAC